>JAAYBE010000248.1 GCA_012719015.1 Actinomycetota bacterium | reverse complement strand
TCGGCGTCGGCGTCGTGGTCGAGAACATGCCCGGCGTCGGCATGAGCCACTTCACCCATCCCGGCGATCTGGACCTCCGCGGCCTCGGGCTTCTCCTCGACGTCGGCCACGCCAGCATCAGCGGCTGCCTGGACGAGTGGCTCACCGACCCGCGCGCGCCGCTGCGCCACGTCCACCTCCACGACAACCACGGTGCGAGCGACCCTGACGATCCGCATCTGACCGTCGGCGACGGCGTCGTGGACGCGGCCGCGGTGATCCGCACGGCGGCACGATCAGGCGCGTCGGTCGTGCTCGAGCACTACGCCCCGGAGGCGGTGGAGGCCAGCCTCGTCCACCTGCGTTCCCTCGGGCTGGCCTGACTCGCCGGCCGGGCTCGCGCGCCGCGCGTCAGCCTTCCAGCGCGTCGAGGAGCACCTCCTTGAGCTCCCGCAGTTGCAGCGAGATGTGGCCGGCCAGCTTTTCATCACCTGATACCCGGCCTGCGGCTCCCTGAGAAGGATCGCCTCCACCTCGTCAGCCGATGCGGTGAGCACCGTGCTGTCCTCGAGGGCCGTCGCCCTGGCCACGTACATGCCGGGCGCGACGAGCGACGACCAGCCGGCCAAGCCGTATTGGCCCACCTCCACCACCTCGATCACCCGGCCGGCCGGGGTGGCGAGCTTGATGGCCAGCCGGCCGCTCTCCACCACGAAAAGGACGTGCGCCGCGGTGTCCTGGTCGAACAACGCCTCGCCCTCCTTGAACGAGACCATGCGGCAGTGGTCGGCCAGCGCGGACACCTGCTCGTCGCTCAGCGGCTCGAACAGCTCGCAGTGCGCCAGCGTGCTCTCCGGAGACAGATCGGCGGTCGGCGGTCTCATGTCCTCCCCCTCCCCTCGGCTGGACGGTCCGCTGATGTCATACCCGCAGCGGGCCGGACGGCGACGTTGTCCGCGCATCCATGCCGTCTCGGCAGACACCGGTCTGTACCGGGCGCCTCTGCTAGACTTCGCGGGGGTCGTCCCACGGCCCCGCACCCTCGTCCACGACCGAAAGCGCATGCCATGAGCCGGCCTCTCACCTACACGGGCACCAGCGACTACATCGCCGCGCCCGACCTGATGCAGACCGTCAACGTCGCCGTCCAGCTCGCCCGCCCGCTGCTCATCAAGGGCGAGCCCGGCACCGGCAAGACCATGCTCGCGCAGAGCATCGCACGGGGGCTCGAGATGCCCCTCATCATCTGGAACGTCAAATCGACGACCAAGGCCCAGGACGGCCTCTATGTCTACGACACCGTGCAACGCCTGTACGACGGCCAGTTCGGCGACCACGACGTCGGCGACATCGCCCGCTACATCAAGCTCGGCAAGCTCGGCGAGGCGTTCAGCAGTGAGGAGCGCGTCGTGCTCCTGATCGACGAGATCGACAAGGCCGACCTCGAGTTCCCCAACGACCTTCTCTGGGAACTCGACCAGATGGAGTTCCACATCCCCGAGACGCGCGAGACCATCACGGCCCGGCAACGCCCCGTGGTGCTGATCACGTCCAACGCCGAGAAGGAGCTGCCCGACGCCTTCCTGCGCCGCTGCGTGTTCCACTACATCGAGTTCCCCGACAAGGAGACGATGGAGCGCATCGTACGCGTCCACGTCGGGGGGCTGGATGCACGGCTGCTCGATCTGGCCATCCAGGCCTTCTACTGGCTGCGCGACGTGCCGGGTCTGCAGAAGAAGCCCAGCACCAGTGAGCTGATCGACTGGGTCCAGGCGCTGGCGCGTGGAGGAGTCGACCCGGCGGAGATCGCCGCCCGCCTGCCTTTCATGGGAGTGCTGCTCAAGAAGGACCACGACGTGGACGTCGCCCGGCGGGCGCTGGCGTCGGGCCGGCGCCGCTGAACGGCGGGCAGACGCCGCGCCCCATTCCCAAGCGGAGGTCAGCATGTCCAACATCGGCGGCATCGAGCTCTTCTTCATCATCGTGATCGCCATCGTCGTGGCCGTGCTCGTGCTGCGCGAGATCGGCCGGCGCGGCGGCTGACACCGGCGTGTTCACCGACTTCTTCTTCCTCCTGAGAGCCTACGGGGTGCCCGTCACGATCACGGAGTGGCTCGCGCTCATGCACGGTCTCGCGGCGGGGCTCGTGCCCACCGGTCTCGACCGGTTCTACGCCGTGGCGCGCAGCATCCTCGTCAAGAGCGAGGCGTACTTCGACCAGTACGACCAGGCTTTTGCGCACATGTTCCAGGGCATCGAGACGCCGATCGAGATCGAGGATGCGGTGTGGGACTGGCTCTCGGACCCGCTCGCGCTGCCGGGGCTCAGCGAGGAGGAGCGCCGGCTCTTGGCCGCCGCGCTGGACGACCTGGACCTGGAGGCACTCCAGCGCATGTTCGCGGAGCGCCTCCGGGAGCAGACCGAGGCCCACCACGGCGGCAGCTACTGGGTGGGCACCGGTGGCACCAGCGCCTTCGGCCACTCCGGACATCACCCCGGCGGCATCCGCGTCGGCGGGGAGAGCCGCGACCTGAGCGCCGTCAAGGTGGCGGGCGAGCGCCGCTACCGCGGCTACCGCACCGACCAGGAGGTCGGCGTGCGGCAGTTCGAGCTCGCCCTGCGACGCCTCCGTCAGCTCTCCTCACGCAATGAAGGCGTCCCCGACGAGCTCGATCTCGATGAGACCATCGAGGAGACGGCCGGCAACGCCGGCCGTCTCAGCCTCGTCTGGCGCAAGAGCCGCAAGAACGCCGTCAAGCTGCTGCTCCTGATGGACGTGGGCGGCTCCATGCACCCCTACATCCGCCTCTGCAGCCAGCTCTTCAGTGCCGTCGACCGCAGCACGCACTTCAAGGACCTGCGCACCTACTATTTCCACAACTGCGTCTACGACTGGCTCTACACCACGACGCGCATGACCTCCTCGGAGGCGATCTCGACCCGGCGCGTCCTGCGGGAGTTGGACAGCGACTACAAGCTGATCGTCGTCGGCGACGCGGCCATGGCCCCCAGCGAGCTCATGGCCCGCGACGGGATCATCTGGTGGGGCTTCGGCAACGACGAGCCGGGGATCGAGTGGCTGCGCCGCCTGCGCCGCCATTTCGACCACTCGGTGTGGCTCAACACCATCCCCGCGGCCGACTGGGAGCGCGCCTACGGCAGCGTGACCATCCGCAAGGTGCGCGAGGTCTTCCCCATGTTCGAGCTCACCGTCGACGGCCTCACCGCGGCCACGCGCAAGCTCATGGTGCGGTACTGAGGCGGCCGCCGCGGCGCGGCGGGAGCGCCGTCACGACGAACGTCCCATGCGGCGGGCCGAGCTCTCCGCCGATACCCGCTGTGGTGACGCAGATGCCCGGCAGCGACGACATCCAGGAAGCCCGCTTCTCCCATGCCCTCGTCCACGCCGGCGAGGAGGGCGGGGACGCGCTCGTCGGCGACACCCTGGTCAGGCTCGCCGAGCAGGTCGCCTCCGCCGTCGACTGCTCCGAATGCTGTGTGTACGAGTATCTCCCCGAGTCCTCCACCCTCCGGGCGCAGGCGCTCTGGTCCCGCGTCCTGAAACCGCGCGACGTCGACTGGGTCGGTGAGATCCACACGCTCTCCGTGGCGCCGGAGTTCTCCCGCGTGATCCAGGGCCCTGAGGTCCTCTGTTCCTACCCGGGCGACGACGTGGACGTGGCGACCGCGGGCTTCCAGACCATGGAGTACTGGGGGGAGAAGGCGGCCATGTGGGCCCCCATCGTCCATGACGGTCAGGTGCTCGGCATGCTCGAGCTCACCGAGAAGGAGCGCGAACGCAGGTTCACTCCCGGCGACGAACGGCTCGCCGGCCAGATGGCGGCGCTGGCGGGCATCGCCCTCCACAACGCCCGTCTCTCCAGGGCCGCCGACGAGCGCAACCGGCAGCTCACCGCCCTGATCGGCGCCTCGCGGGCGATGACGTCCACGCTCGATCTCGACGAGGTCCTCGATGCGGTCTGTCGCCAGGCCGCACACGCCCTCGATGCGCAGGCCAGCTACATCTACGAGCTGGACCCCGAGGCCGGCACCATGACGTGGCTGGCGGAACACCGGACGGACACGTCGTCCCGCTGCGAGGAACCCGTCGGGACCGTCTATCCGCTGGAGGACCTGCCGCAGGACAGCGCCGTGGTGCGCACGCGGCTGCCCGTCGAGGCGCACGTCGACGACCCGTTCCTGGATCCCCGGCTGCACCGGCACATGGAGGAGTGGGGCGAGCAGTCGTCGCTCATGGTCCCGCTGATGGTCGGCGGAGAGGTGGTCGGCGCGCTCGAGGTCGCCGAGACCGTCTATCCGCGTCACTTCACCAGCCAGGAGACGGCGCTCTGCGTCGCCCTCGGCGAGCAGGCCGCCGTCGCGATCCGCAACGCGCAGTTGTACCGTCAGCTCCAGGAGCAGAAGAAGACCATCGAGCAGCAGGCGTCGGTCGACGGCCTCACCGGCCTGACCAACCATCGACGTTTCTGGGAGCGGCTGCGCGACGAGGTCACCCGGGCGCGGCGCTACGGCCATCCGCTCTCGCTGCTCATGCTGGACCTGGACGACTTCAAGCGCGTCAACGACCGCCACGGCCATCCCGTGGGAGACGATCTCCTGCGCGCAGTCGCGTACACCCTGCAGAAGGAGACCCGTCAGGGCGTCGACTGCGCCGCGAGATACGGCGGTGAGGAGTTCGCCGTCATCCTGCCGTCCACGCCGCCCACGCCGAGCGGGGACGACCGCTGCGGCGTGACCGTCGCGGAGCGTATCCGCGCCGCCGTCGCCGCGCTGCGCCTGCCCGCCGTCGCGCCCGACTGGGCCGGCATCACCGTGAGCATCGGCCTCGCCAGCCTGCCGGCGAACGCCGAGTCCGTCGAGGACCTCGTCACGCGCGCCGACCAGGCGCTCTACTGGGCCAAGGCGCGCGGCAAGGACGCGGTGGCCGTGTACGGCGCCGGCTGACTCCCGTCAGGGCGCCTCACCCAGGCAGTAGAACCACCC
>JAAYBE010000247.1 GCA_012719015.1 Actinomycetota bacterium | reverse complement strand
TGCGCATTCCGGCGAAAGCGATCAGCCAGTCCGGGGTTTTCGATCGCCTCGCCTCGGAGGCCGCGGCAGCGGCTGACGCGAAGCGTCATCTACCCCCTGAGGATCACCTCCTTGTCGGTCTCGTTCGGGTAGTCTTGCATGTCGGTCAAGTCAGGCACGCCGATCTGCCGCCGGGGTCAACCGTCCCCATCTCCGCCTTGCTCCTCCGCGGTCGCTCCTCGCCGCTCGTCGCCGCGCCGCTCGCGACTGCGAAACGACTCACCGCGCAGCTCGATGCGGTAGGCGTTGTGCACCAGGCGGTCGAGGATGGCGTCGGCGATGGTGGGCTCGCCCAGCACCTCGTGCCAGCAGCGCACCGGGAGCTGGCTGGTCACGATCGTCGAGCGCCGGCCGCAGCGGTCCTCGATCACCTCGAGCAGGTCGGCCGCCTGCTCGGCGGCCAGCGGCCGCAGGCCGAGATCGTCGAGGATGAGCACGTCGAGCCTCCCGTAGCCGGCGAGGAGCCGCGCGAGGCGCCCGTCGGCGCGCGCGATGACGAGGTCGTCGAGCAGGCGCGGCGCTCGCAGGTAGAGGGCGCGATGGCCGCGCCTGAGCGCCGCCTGGGCGAGCGCGCAGGCGAGGAAGGTCTTGCCCACGCCGGTGGACCCGCAGACGAGGATGTTGCGCGACGCGCGAACCCAGTCGCAGGCGGCGAGGCTGCGCAGGAGGGCGCCGTCGAGCCCGCGTGGCCGCTGCAGGTCGAGGTCCTCGAGGCAGGCGTCGCAGCGCAGCCTGGCCGCCTTCAGGTTGCGCTCCAGGCGGCGGTTGTCGCGATCGGTCGCCTCGCGGTCGACGAGCAGGCCGAGGCGCTCCTCGAAGGAGAGCTCGGCGTAGTCGGGCCTCGCGAGCTGCTCGGCGAAGGCGGCCGCCATGCCGGTCAGGCTGAGCTCCTTGAGCTTCTCCAGGGTCGGGCTGGTGAGCATGAGGGGGGGTCTCCTTCTTCCGGGGGTCAGTTGTAGTAGGCGGAGCCGCGGATGTTCTCGTGCCTGGGCGGCCTCCTCTCCGGGGTGCTCTCGGGTAGTGGGCGACGATCGAGGCCGCTCTTCAGGATCGATTCCAGGCTGCGGTAGCTGAGCGCACGCACCGCCAGCGCCCGCCCCGCGGCGGCCTCGAGACGTTCTGGCCCGTACTGGCGTGAGAGGCGCATGATGCCGAGGGCGCTGCGGAAGCCCTGCTCGGGATGGGGCCGGCTCTCGAGGATGGCCGTGACGAGCGCGCCGCTGGCCGGCCCGACCTGCTCGGCCCAGCGCACCAGCCGCGCCGGGCTCCACTCGGCGTAGCGGCGGTGGGCGGACGGCATGTGGGCGGCATCGGTCGTGTGGCGCCCGGGGCGCAGGCTGCGCAGGTGGCTCGCCACGCGCCGGCCACGAGCGTAGACCTCGATCGTGGCGGCGGTGATGCGCACCTCGACGCGCGAGCGGGCGAGCTGGTAGGGGACCGAGTAGTAGTGGCGCTCGACCTCGACGTGGTAGTCGATGTTCACGGTGGCCAGCTTCCAGACGGCGTACTCATAGGGCCGCTCCGGCAGGGGCCGCAGGGCCGGTCGCTCAAGCTCGCAGAAGAGGCTCGCCCGCGAGCCGGGGAGCTTCTTGAAGGGCCGCCGGTTGAGCCACTCGAGGCGCTCGGCGATGGCGGCGTTGGCCTCCGCGAGGGTGAAGAAGACCGTCTTGCGCAGGCTGGCGAGCAGCCAGCGCTCGGCGACCTGCACGCCGACCTCGACCTTGGCCTTGTCACGTGGCCGGCCGGGCCTGGCGGGGATGACGACGGCCCCGTAGTGGGCGGCCATCTCCTCGTAGGTGCGGTTGACGTCGGGCTCGTAACGGTGGGCGCGGGTGACGGCGCTCGCCAGGTTGTCGGGCACCACGATGCGGGGAGCGCCGCCGAAGTACGCGAAGGCGTGCACGTGGGCGGCGATCCAGTGGCGCAGCTCCTGGGAGGGGGTCGCCTCGGCGTAGGTGTAACTGCTCGCCCCGAGCACGGCCACGAAGAGCTGCGCACCGGTCGCCGCGCCCGTCTCCTCGCAGGTGATCGGCAGCTTCTGGCCGGCGAAGTCGACGAAGAGCTTCTCGCCGGCCTTGTGCTCCTGGCGCATGACGACGTCGACGCGTCTGCGCCAGCGGCGGTAGTGCTCGCAGTACTGGCTGTACTGGTAGCCCGCCGGGAAGCGCTCCTTGTACTCCATCCACAGCAGCTGCAGGGTGACGCCGGGCTGGCGCAGCTCGCGCTGGACCTCCGCGAAGTCGGGCATCGGGCAGCGCGGGCCGCAGGCCGCCGGCGGGCCGAAGAGGCGGGCCTCGAGCTCTGCGTCGGTGATGCCGTCCGGCAGCGGCCAGGTGAGGCCGGCCGCCTGCGTGCGGCGCAGATGGTCGGCCACGGTGGTGTAGGGCATGCCCAGGGCGGCGCCGATCTGGCGGCGGCTGAGGCCCTCGCTGAGGCTCAGCCTGAGGATCTCCCGGATCTTGCGCATGGCGGAACGGGGGCGGCTCATCGGCATCGCTCCTCGAAGGGTTGGAAGGACCGTTCGAGGCAGGATGCCGCATCGGGCCTACCTCACGTCGCCGCTACGCCGCCTTGCCGAGAGAAGTGATCGAAAACCCCGGAACGCCTGATCGGATTGGTCCGGAACAGGTGATCGGTTTGGCCCGGAATCCGCAC
>JAAYBE010000246.1 GCA_012719015.1 Actinomycetota bacterium | reverse complement strand
GCCGCCGCCCCGGCGGAGACGGACACGAGGGTCTGAACATGGGTCTTTCCACGAGATTGATCGTCGGCGGCGCCGTGGCCGGCGTCGCGCTCACCTACTACGTCCGCTCACGGCGGGCCCGCACCGGCGAGGGCTACCTCGACATCGTGCGCAGCCTGCCGGGCGACGTCATGCGCTGGGCCGACGAGACCAGGGAACGGGCCGTCAAGGCCATCGAGGACGGCAAGACGGCGGCCCGCCGCCGCGACGAGGAGTTCGCTCGGCAGTTGCTCGCCGCCGGATCGCCGCCCGAAGCCTGAGGCGCCATGACTGAGAGGATCACCCTCGAGGTCCCGGCCTCGCTGAGCGCGCTACCCACGGTGCGCCTGGTGCTGGGCGGGCTGGGCGCGCGTCTCGACCTGTCGCTGGACGACGTCGACGACCTCTTCCTCGCCACCGACCGTCTGCTCGAGGCGGCGCTGGGCGCCGAGGACCTCACCGACTTCCGGCTCGTCTGCCTGGTCGATGAGTCGTCGCTGCGCATCACCGCCGGCGGCTTCCGCTCGCAGAGGCTCCGCGACCAGGTCGCGGACACCCCCGGCGGATGCATCGACCTCTGCCTCCTGCTGCGCCGCCTCGCCGACGAGGTCGTGGTGGAGGAGGACGGCGACGGCTTCCGGGTGGTCATCGTCAAGCATCGGACGAAGCCGGCGCCGTGAGCAGCCGCGAGGACAGAAGCGCCAACGACCCGCTCGACCTGAAGACGCCGCCCGGCGTCCCCGCGCAGGATCCGGGGGAGGCGGAGGACGCGCAGGCCGGCGGGAGCGGGAGCGCCCCCGCCGGGAGACGTCGCGGCAGGGCCGATGCCGACCGGCGGGACCAGTACCTGCTGCGGCGCTACCATCTGCACGGCGACCGCAAGGCGCGCGACGAGCTCATCACCATGTACCTGCCGCTGGTGCGCTCGCTGGCGCGCCGGTACGCCTCGCGCGGCGAGCAGTTCGACGACCTCGTCCAGGTCGGCTCCATCGGCCTCATCAAGGCGATCGACCGCTTCGACCTCTCCCGGGGCGTGGAGCTCACCACCTACGCCACGCCCAACATCGTCGGCGAGATCAAGCGCTACTTCCGCGACAAGGGCTGGTCGGTGCGCGTGCCGCGCGGGCTGCAGGAGCTCAACATCCGCCTCAACAAGGTGATCGACGAGCTGGTGCCCAAGCTGCAGCGCGCGCCGACCATCAACGAGCTCGCCGAGGCCGCCAACGCGACCCCCGAGCAGGTGCTCGAGGCGCTCGAGACCAGCCAGGCGTACAACTCCATCTCGCTGCAGGCGTCCCCCGACGGCCAGTCGGGCGAGGAGGACGCCGGCCTGATCGACTACCTCGGCGGCGAGGAGGAGGCGTACGACACGATGGAGGACCGGACGACGCTCGCCGGCGGCTTCGCCAAGCTCGACAAGCGCGAGCGCTACATCCTCCATCTACGCTTCTTCGAGGGGCTCACCCAGAGTCAGATCGCCGAGCGGGTGGGGATATCGCAGATGCACGTCTCGCGCCTCATCAGGCGCTCGCTCGAGAAGCTGCGGGAGGAGATCGGCGATCTCGACAACCCGCTGCCGCCGCGCTCGCCCGACGGCGAGCGCTGACGGCCGTCCGCACACCCATCACCACGAGAGGCCTGCAGTGAACGCCGCCGACATCCGTGACCTGTATCGAGAGTTCTTCGTCGCCCGCGGGCATCTGGTGGGCGAGCCGGCCGGGCTCGTGCCCGCCGGCGACACCAGCGTGCTGTTCACCACCGCCGGGATGCAGCAGTACAAACGCTACTTCCTCGGCGTCGAGACCCCGCCGGCGAAGCGCATCACCACCTGCCAGCGCACGTTCCGCACCTCGGACGTGGAGAACGTGGGCAAGACGGCGCGGCATCTCACGTTCTTCGAGATGCTGGGCAACTTCTCGTTCGGGGACTACTTCAAGGCCGAGGCGATCGCCTGGGCGCTGGAGCTCTCGGCCGAGCTCGGGCTGCCGCGCGAGAGGCTCTGGGTGAGCGTGTACGGCGGCGACGACCAGGTGCCGGCTGACGAGGAGGCGGTGGAGCTCTGGAAGTCGCACGGCTTCACCGACGACCGCATCGTGCGCCTCGGCCGCGGCGACAACTTCTGGGGACCGGCCGGGCCCACGGGTCCCTGCGGGCCGTGCTCGGAGCTGTACTACGACTTCGGCCCCGAGGTGGGCTGCGGCGACCCGGCCTGCGCGCCGGGCTGCGACTGCGACCGCTACCTCGAGTACTGGAACCTGGTGTTCGTCCAGTACGACATGGACGAGGCCGGCCGTCTCACGCCGCTGCCCAGGGGCAGCATCGACACCGGCATGGGGCTGGAGCGCATCGCCGGCATCAGCCAGGGCGTGACCAACGTGTTCGAGACCGACCTGTTCAGGCCGCTGGTCGAGCGGGGTGCGGAGCTGGCCGGCGTCGAGCCGGACGCCTCGCCGGCCGTGGTCCGCGCCCTGCGCACCATGGCCGAGCACACGCGCGGCGCCGCCTTCCTCGTCATGGACGGCGTGCTGCCGGGCAACGACGGCCGCGGGTACGTGCTGCGGCGCATCATCCGCCGCGCCGTGCAGCAGGCCGTGGCGATCGGGGTCGAGAGGCCGGTCCTGGCCACGCTCACCGACCTGGTGGTCGAGCAGATGGGGCCGGCCTACCCGGCGCTCGTCGAGGCGCGGCCCGAGATCCACCGCGTGGTCGAGGAGGAGGAGGTCCGCTTCCGCCGCACGCTCGACCAGGGCCTGGGGATCCTCGACGAGGCGCTGCGCCGCGCCCACGACGCGGGCACGGAGCTGCCGGCCGAGGTGGCCTTCGAGCTGCACGACACCTACGGCTTCCCCTTCGACCTCACGCGCGAGATCGCCGCCGAGCGGGAGATGACGGTGGACGAGGAGCGCTTCGGCCGCCTCATGGAGGCGCAGCGCGAGCGCGCCCGCGCCGGCCAGAAGGAGGGCACGTTCGCCTCCGGCCCCGGCGAGGTCGAGGACTTCCAGCGGCGCCATACCGAGGTGCCGGCCGAGTTCGTCGGCTACGAGCGCCTCGAGGTCTACACCGTGGTGCGGGCCCTGGGCGAGCTCGGCGACGGCCGCATGGCCGTCAAGCTCGCCGAGTCGCCCTTCTACGCGGAGGGCGGCGGCCAGGTGGCCGACACCGGCTGGATCCACACCGACTCCGGCAAGCTCGAGGTGGAGGACGTCGTCAGGTTCGAGAACGACCAGGTCGTGGTCGCGCGCCCCGTCGAGGGCGAGGTCGTGCGGGGGGAGCGCGCCAAGGCGATGGTGAACACCGTGAGCCGGCACCAGACGGCCTGCAACCACACCGCCACCCATCTGCTGCACAACGCCCTGCGGATCGTGCTCGGCGAGCACGTGCGCCAGGGCGGCTCGATGGTGCGTCCGGAGCGGCTGCGCTTCGACTTCTCCGTCCGCCAGGCGCCGACACAGGAGCAGCTCCGTCAGATCGAGGACCTGGTCAACCGGCGCATCGTCGAGAACCACGCGGTGCGGCCGTTCGTGACCACGCGTGAGTACGCGGCCGAGATCGGCGCGCTGGCGTTCTTCGAGGAGAAGTACGGCGAGTTCGTGCGCGTGCTCGAGATCGACGACTTCAGCCGCGAGCTCTGCGGGGGTACCCACGTCTCCTCGACCTCACAGATCGGCCTCTTCAAGATCACCGCCAGCCAGTCGGTGGGCGCCAACACGCGCCGCATCGAGGCGATCACCTCGGCGGCGGCGATCGAGCACTACCGCGCGCTCGAGGGAGACTGGCGCGCCCTCGCCGACGACCTCAATGTGAAGCCCGACCAGGTGGGCCCCGCGGTCCGCAAGCTCGCGGCGGAGCGCGAGGCGCTCCAGCGGGCGATGAAGAAGGCGCACAGCGTCGAGGTGCGCGGCCGCCTGGACGAGGTGCTCGCCCAGCTCACCGACGTCGAGGGCCTGCCGGTGATCGCGGCGCAGCCGTCGGTCGAGGCGGCCGACGAGCTGCTCACCCTCGCCGACGAGATCCGCGCCCGGCGGCCCGACTGCGTGGCGCTGCTGGTCGCCGAGGTCGACGGCCGCGTGGCCGCCGTGGTGGCGGCCGGCGACGCCGCCGTCGGCCGCGGGGTCAAGGCCGGCGACGTGATGAAGGCCCTGGCGCCGGCGATCGAGGGCAAGGGCGGCGGCAAGCCCACGCTGGCGCGCGGCGGCGGGACCCGCGTGCAGGGGATCGGCGCCGCGCTCGAGGCGGGCGTCGCCGCCGTCAGGGAGGTCCTCGGCGGCGCGGGCGGCGGCGCGGCGGAGTGAAGCTCGTCGCGCTCGACCACGGCCCCGCCCGCACCGGCGTCGCGGTGAGCGACCCGACGGGGACGATCGCGCGGCCGCTCGGTGTGGTCGAACGGGTCGGCTCGGCGGCGGGGTTCGCGGCGCTGCTGGCGATCCTGGCGGCCGAATGCCCGGAGCGCATCGTGGTAGGCTTGCCCCGGTCACTCGGTGGCGGGGAGCACGGGCAGGCGCGCTCCGCCAGGGCGTTCGCGGCGCGCCTCTCCGCAGCCGTCGAGGTCCCCGTCGAGCTGTTCGACGAACGCTACACCACCAAGCTCGCCGACCAGCGCGGCGGGGTGGCCGGTCGCGACGCGCGCGCCGCGGCGACGCTCCTCGAGGACTATCTCAGGACGGTGCATGGACAGGGGACCTGACGAGGCGACGCGCAGACCGCGTCCGCTCACCGGTGAGCGTCCGCCGGGCGAGGGCTGGCGCCGGTACGAGCCGCGGTTCCAGCCGGACCGCGGCCGGCTCGGCATCGAGCGCCGGCGCAGCACACGCCACGAAGAGCGGTCGCCCCGGCGTCGGGTGCACCTGCTGGGCTACCTGCTCGTCGCGGTCCTCGCGCTGGTGATCGGGGCCGGGGTCGGCTACGCGCGTGCCTACTTCTCGGACGGCGAGGTGGGCGCCGAGGTGACGGTCGTGATCGAGGAGGGCTCCAGTCTGCGGGCCATCGCTCTCAAGCTGGAGGAGGCGGGGGTGGTCAGGCACGCCCGCGCCTTCGAGATCCGCGCCGACGCCGACGGCTACGCCACGCGCTTCATGCCCGGCACGTACACGCTGCGCGTCAACGAGCCGTACGACTCCCTGGTGGCCGGGCTCCTGCGCGGCGCCAAGCCGCCGACCGTCAAGGTGTCGGTGCCGGAGGGGTCCACCCTGCAGCAGACGGCCGCGATCGTGGCCGACACCCTCCACGGCGTCTCGCGGCAGCAGTACGTCGCCGTCGCCCGTGACCACCCGCCGCGGTTCGAGCTCCAGGGGTACAAGCGCGGTACGACACTGGAGGGCCTGCTGTTCCCGGCGACCTACGAGGTGCTGCCCGCCGAGGCGTCGGCCAAGGGCTTCGTGAAGACCCAGCTCGACACCTTCCGCGCCTACTTCGCCAAGGTCGACATGACCAGGGCGCGGGCGGCCCACCTCACCGAGTACGACGTCGTGATCATCGCCTCGATGATCGACCGCGAGGTACGCGCCCCGGCCGAGCGGGCCGTCGTCGCGGCGGTCATCTGGAACCGCCTGCGCAAGGGCATGCTGCTGCAGATCGACGCCACCGTCCAGTACGCCCTCGGCGAGACGAAGCCCGCGCTCACCTACGACGACCTCGAGGTCGACTCGCCCTACAACACCTACAAGCATGCCGGCCTGCCGCCCACGCCCATCGCCAACCCGGGCCTCGCGGCGCTCAAGGCCGCGGCCAACCCGACCGACGACAAGTACCTGTACTACGTGGCCCGTAACGACGGCACCGGGCGCCACTACTTCTCCACCACGTACGAGCAGTTCCTCGTCGACAAGGCCAAGGCCGCCGCCAACGGGGGATAGGGCGGCGGCCGGACGAAGGGGGGCATCACGGTCGGCGGCAGCACACGCGTGATCGGCATCCTCGGCGACCCCGTGTCGCACTCGCTCTCGCCGCGGCTCCACAACGCGGCCTTCGCCGCCCTGGGGCTGGACTACGTCTACGTGCCGCTGCCCGTCCGGGCGGCCGAGGTGGGCGCCGCCGTGCGCGGCCTGGCGGCGCTCGGGCTGCGCGGCGCCAACGTGACGATCCCGCACAAGGGCGCCGTGCTCCCCTTCCTCGACGAGCTCTCGGAGGAGGCGCGCCTCTGCGCCGCCGTGAACACGATCGTCGTCGACGACGACGACCTGCGCGGCTACAACACCGACGTGGAGGGCGTGCGCGCGGCGCTGGCCGCCGCGGCCGGCGCCGCGCCGGAGGGCGAGCCCGCCCTGGTGTTCGGCGCCGGCGGGGCGGGGCGTGCCGCCGCGCTGGCGCTGGCGCGCCTCGGCTGCCCGCTCACCCTGGTCAACCGCACGCCCGCCGCGGCCGAGCGCCTGGCGGCGCTCATTACGGCGGGCGTGCCCGGCTCGACCTGCTCCTGGCTGCCGTTGTCTGCGTTGACGGAGGAGGTGGTGGGCCGGCAGCGAACGGTGGTCAACGCGACCTCTCTCGGCATGGCCGGCAAGGGTAAAGTCCCGTCCGTGTTGGCCGATAAGGT
>JAAYBE010000030.1 GCA_012719015.1 Actinomycetota bacterium | reverse complement strand
GTGCGCGCCCAACTCGACACCGCCCTGGAGGCGTCATGACGGACCCCGCCGACACCCTCGCCGCTCAGCTCGCCCCCTACCGGGAGACGCCGGGCATCGCGGCCGCTCTCCTCATCTCCCGCGACGGGTTCGTGGTCGCGGCCGACGCGGAGCCGGACTTCAAGTCCGAGGCCGTGGCCGCGCAGGTGGCCGGCGTCATCGACATCGGCGCCCGGCTCGCCGCCGAGGTCGGTCGGCCGGCCGCCAGGTACATCTCCGTCGACTTCGACGATCTCAACCTGCTGCTGGCCCCGTTCGGTCGGGAACTCATGCTTGTGCTGGCGGGGTCGCCCAGCGTCCTCTCCTGCGAATACCGACTCATCAAGCCCGACGCCTGACCGCTGCAGCCGCCGGACCTACCAAGGAGATCCTCATGGATGACGCGGTCGAACAACTCGACAATCTGGCGCGGAGCATCGGTGCGTGTGTGCGCTGCGACGAACTCGTCGCGAACCGGCTCCGCGCCGTCCCGGGCGGCGGCCATCCGCACTGTGCGGTCATGGTCGTGACGCTCCATCCCGACCCCGCCGACGAGGCGGGCGACGGTCTGGCCGGCGAGGCCCTGGTCGCCGAGCTCGCCGAGTTCATGCCCGCCCTCGCCGAGCACCGCGACCAGGTGTACGTCACGACGCTCGTCAAGTGCGTGCCGCGCAGCGACTGCGCCCTGCGCGCCCCACACTCCGACGAGCTCGGCAACTGCTACCCGTACCTCTCCCGGGAGCTGACTATCACGACCCCGCATTACGTGTTGACTGTCGGAGAGGACGCGACACGCTACCTGCTGGGCCGGCTCTTCAAGGACCGCCCGTACGCACAGGACGACTCGCTCGAGCTGCGCCTGTTCGACAACCCGGCGTTCAAGGTCGTGCCGGTGGCGACGCCGGACGAGCTGCGGGCGCGTGATGCGAAGACCCGCAAGGAGTACACGGAGCGCCTGCGCAAGCTCGCGCAGATCATGGGTCTCTGAGGTCGTCCCGCCGGCGGGCCCCGTCTGCCGGCGCGAACCGCCGGCGCCCGTCAGGGCACCACCACGCGCAGCGCGTGCGGCACGACCCTGCACTCCATCGGCAGGCGCCCGGCCAGCTCGCCGTCGGTCTGCACGAGCACCTCCTTGCCCTGCTCCACCGCGCTGACGTCGGCTCGCTCGGTGCGGAAGTACTCCACCTTGGGGTGCCTGATGTGGGCGTTGATCAGGGCCGCCGCCCAGTACCAGACGGTGCTCACGAACGACTTGTCCTTGAGTACGCAGACGTCGAGGAGGCCGTCACGCATGTCCGCGAGCGGCGTGATGCCGAAGGCCCCGCCGTAGTTCGACGAGTTGCCGAACACGGCGAAGTAACCCTCCACGGTGCGCTCCTCGCTTACGACGCGGATCAGGGCCTCTTCATGAGTGAGATACGTGGCCAGCCCCTGGACGGCGAAGGCCGCCTCCTTGAGCGCCTTCTTCATCGCCGGGTGCAGGGCCGCGACCACTGCGGCGTCCATGCCGACGCCGGCCATGAGGCCGAAGTAGCGGTCGCCCGCCAGGCCGAGGTCGATCCAGGAGACGTGGTCGGCGGTAGTGTCGAGCAGCTTGACGGCGTCCGGCGGGTCGAGAGGGATGCCGAGTTCCATGGCCAGTACGTTGACGGTGCCGGTGGGGATGATCGCCAGCGGGACGTCGCTTCCGGCCAGACCGTTGATGGCCTCGTTGACGGTCCCGTCGCCGCCGAGGACGGCGACGATGTCGAAGCCCGCCTCGACCGCCCTCCGGGCGAGGCCGCTGGCGTCGCCCGCGGCCTCCGTCTCCAGCTTCTCGACGTCGTATCCGAGGCCGCGGAGGGCCGCGAGGATGAGCGGAATGTCGCGCCGATGCCCCCCGCCTCCGGAGTGCGGGTTGATGACCGCGGCGAGACGGGGGCGGACGGCCATCACCACGCCTCTGCCGAATCGCTCCAGCGCGTCAGAGCGGCGTCTCCGCCGGACCGATCTGTGCGGGACGACCGGCGGGTGACGTGCCCTCCCTCCTGCACGCCCTGATCGACGCCACGCCGTGTGTGGTCGTCCGTTTCGGCCTCTGTGTGACGACGTTCGCTCATGTGGGTGTGAGAGTGGGTGACCATGGACGGGTCCGGGCCGCCGACGGCCTTCTGTCGAACAGCTTACACCCGCCGCCTCGCACGGAGAGGCCGTCCTCGCCGTCCGCGGGTCGCGAAGACCGCGGCCAGGGCCATGCCGGCGACGAACCCGCCGATGTGGGCGAAGAACGCGACGCCGGCCTCCGCGGAACCGTACGAGCGCACGCCGCCGAGGCCCTGCAGGGCGAACCAGACGACGAGGAGCACCCAGGCCGGCAGCTCGAGCACCGGCCACACGACGACCAGCGGGATCACCGTGAACACCCGCGCCCGCGGATACAGGACGAGGTACGCGCCGAGCACCCCTGCCACGGCGCCGCTGGCGCCCACGATCGGCACATCGCTCGCGGGCGCCGCGAGCACCTGCGTCGCCGTCGCCGCCATGCCGCAGGCCAGGTAGAACACGAGATAACGCGGCCGCGTCATGGCGTCCTCCACGTTGTTGCCGAAGATCCACAGGTACCACATGTTGAAGACCACATGCAGCCAGCCGGCGTGCACGAACAACGCCGTGATCAGGGTGGCCCACCAGGGGACCCACTCCGAGGGCGCGAGGTCGACGTGCTGCGTGAGCTCGATCGGACGTGCGCCGAACAGCAGGAACCAGCTCTCCGTGGTCAGTCCCCACCGCGGCAGGAGGAGTTGCGCGACGAAGACGGCCGCGTTGGTGGTGATGAGTGCGACCGTGACCACCGGGAAGCGCCGCGTGCGGTTGTCGTCGTACAGCGGGATCATGCCGCCCACGAGTGTACCGGGAGGCCTGCCGACGTGTGAGTCCGGCACGGCGGACCGCGGTGGAAGGACCCTCGTCGGCGGGGGCATTGACGGCCGGCCGCGCCGGAATATACTTCGGATACCGAAATGAATCCGACCCGCATCGAGGATCCCGTAGCGCATCCCGGCGCGCGCGACGTCACCGACGAGCTGGCCCGCCTGCTCCCCCAGCTCGCGGTCGCCCTCTACGAGGCCGTCCCGCACGCCGGCAGAGGCGAGCGGCCGCCCGCTCACGGCGGGCTGACGGGCCGCCAGCTCGAGGCCGTCGTGTACCTCTCCCACCACCGTGGCGTGACGATGGGCGAGTTCGCCGCCGGCCTGCGGATCTCGCCGG
>JAAYBE010000245.1 GCA_012719015.1 Actinomycetota bacterium | reverse complement strand
GAGGAGTTGGAGGCGTGAGCGAGGGAGGCGCGATGGCCGACGACGGCGGGGAGAAGAGGATCAGGGTCGTCATCGTCGACGATCACGTGCTGGTGCGCAGCGGCCTCGAGGTGGTGCTCGGCATGTTCGACGACATCGAGCTGGTCGCCCAGGCCGGCGACGGCGACGAGGCCGTGCGGCTCTGCCGTGAGCTCTCGCCGGACGTGGTGCTCATGGACCTGGTGATGCCGGGCGGGACCTCGGGCGTGGACGCCACCAGGGAGGTCGTCGCCTCATGCCCGAACACCAGGGTCGTGGCGCTCACGAGCTTCGGAGAGGACCGTCTCGTGCACGAGACGCTGCGTGCGGGCGCGATCGGCTACCTGATGAAGGACGTCTCGGCCGACGAGCTCGCCGAGGCCGTCCGCGCCGCGCACGCCGGCCGGTCCACGCTGGCCCCGGAGGCGGCGGACGCGCTGGTGCGCTCCGTCTCCTCGCCGCCGCCGCCGGCCGCCCTCACCGCCCGGGAGCGGCAGGTGCTCAAGCTCATGGCCGACGGGTTCACCAACGCCGATATCGCGGAGCGTCTCGTGATCGGCGTCGCGACGGTCAAGACGCATGTGAGCAGCATCATCGCCAAGCTGGGCGTCTCGACGCGCACCGAGGCGTCCTCGCTCGCCATCCGCCGTGGCCTGGTCTGAGCCGGCGCCGCCGGCGCCCCACGCGGGACGGCGAGAGATCAGACCCCGACACGGCTGTTCGGCTGTGTCGATCTCCATCCGATGAGGGAGACACGCTCAGTCACAGGATTGATGTCCCCGATCGCCGGGACTGCTTCAATAGGGCACCGCAGGCAGTCCCGGCGCGGCGCTCCGCTCGACCTCTCCACCGGCCTCCCGGCGTGCTCCGTCGCGTCGTACGCGGAGGGGAGCGGGTCGCGGCCGACCGGGCCGGGACGGGACGACGGGACACGGAAGGGACGAGGTGGCACGCCGTAAACGCAGAGAGGGGCATCCGCTGCACAAGGTGCTGGGCGTCGGCGCCCTGTTCAGCACCGCGTACGGCAACGTCGGTTCCTCCATCTATTACGCCCTGGGCGTGGTCGCCGCCGCCGCGCTCGGGCTGACGCCGCTCGTCTTCGTCATCACCGGTTGTCTGTTCATCGCCACCGCCTGGTCGTACTCCGAGGCCACGGCGGCGATGCCCGAGGCGGGCGGCTCGTCGAGTTTCACGCGGCGCGCCTTCAACGAGTTCGCCAGCTTCGGGATCGGCTGGGCGCAGATGCTCACTTACACGGCCACCATCGCCATCTCGGCGCTGTTCGTGCCCCAGTACCTCTCGGTCTTCTGGCCGGTCCTGCGGGATCCGCCGTACAGCGTCATCGGCGGGGTCGTCACCATCGTCGTGCTGGTGGTGCTCAACGTGATCGGCATCAAGGAGGCGGCGAGCCTCAACGTCGTCCTCGCACTCCTGGACCTGGGCACCCAGGTGCTGATCATGGTCATCGCGCTCGTGCTCCTGCTGGAGCCCCAGACCCTGCTCTCCCACATCCACTGGGGCGTCGCCCCGACCTGGTCGCAGTTCCTCTACGGCCTCGCGCTGGGCACGGTGGCCTACACGGGCATCGAGACCATCTCCAACATGGCGGAGGAGGCGCGCAGTCCGGGCAGGGATGTGCCGCGGTCCATCAACTTCGTGATCGTCGCGGTGATGGTGGTGTACATCGGCATGCCGCTCGCGGCGCTCTCGTCCATGAGGGTGGACTACAACCTCCTGCCGGTCGACCCGGCGACCGGGATGACGCTGCCGCTGGAGGTCGTGCCCGGCAAGCCCGAGGGCACGTATGTGCTCAAGTCCGACCCGTCCCAGGTCGTGTACGTGCCGGTGCAGTCCGCCCCGGGCGGGAGGATGGTGATCAAGCCGGCCAAGCCGACCGGCGCAGTGACGACCGTGGACGGACGCCGGGTGACCAAGCTGTACGGCACCCAGCTCGGCAGCAACTACGTGGCCGACCCGGTGCTCGGCATGGTCCGCTTCCTCCCGGACAGCGTCGCATGGCTCAAGTGGGTGCTTGCGCCGTGGGTCGGCGTGCTCGCCGCCACGATCCTGTTCATCGGCACCAACGCCGGCATCATCGGCGTCTCGCGCCTGGCCTTCTCGCTGGGCCAGCACCGGCAGTTGCCGCGTATGCTCGGCCGGGTACACCCCACGCGACTGACGCCGTATGCGGCGATCGTCCTGTTCGGCGTGATCGCCGTGATACTGATCCTGCCCGGCGAGATCCCGCTGCTGGCGGACCTCTACGCCTTCGGATCGATGATCTCGTTCACGGCGGCGCACGTGTCCGTCATCGTGCTGCGCCGCAAAGAGCCCGATCTGGAGCGGCCGTTCCGGGCCCCGTTGAACGTGCGCCTCGGTGGGACCACGCTGCCGCTCACGGCCGTCTTCGGTGCGATGGGCACGATCGCCGTGTGGGGCGTGATCGTGGCCTACAAGCCGTGGAGCGGCTTCATCGGCATCGCGTGGGTGGGTGTCGGCCTCGTCGCCTACGTCATCTTCCGCAAGGCGCAGGGGTACTCGCTCACCGCGACGGTCAGGACACCCACACTGCCCAGTTCGCTGCAGGAGGACGTGGTCTACGACCAGCTGCTCGTGCCGCTGCGCGACACACAGGTGAGCGACGAGATGATGGTCCTCGCCTGCCAGCTCGCCACCGAGCGCGGTTCGTCCATCGACACGCTGTACGTGATCGAGGTGCCGCTCAACCTGCCTCTCGACGCCAGATTGCCGGAGGAGAACCGGCGCGCCGAAGAGGTGCTTGAGCGCGCCGCCCAGGCCGCCGACGAGTTCAAGGTCAAGGTCACGCCGCACGTCGTCACCGCCCGCTCGGCCGGCCGGGCGATCGTCGAGGAGGCCATCGCCCGACGCTCGGAGGTGATCGTCCTCGGCTCCCAGGGCAAGCGCCGCGTCGCCAACCGGGTGTTCGGCAGCACCATCGACTACGTCCTGAGCAACCTGCCGTGCGAGGCGATCATCAACGTGATCCCGAGGGCGGGGGCGGTGGATGCGGTCAAGGCCCGTGCCCGCGCCAGGATCATGATGACGGCGGCAGTCCCGACGGAGCCTCGCCCCGCGCCCGGAGACCATGCCGCGCCCGGCGGCCCTGCCGCGCCGGGAGGGCGCGCGGCTCCTGCCGGCCCTGCCGCATCCGGCGGCGAGAAGCCCGCCGACTCCGTCCGGCGCCGCGTGGAGGCGCTCCCGTTCGGGCGCCGCTTCGCCTCGTGGCAGCCGCGCCGGGGGGTGGGGGATGAGGGGGAGGGGGAAGACCCGGGGAGCGGTGTGTACGGCCCGTCGGAGGGCGGTCACGACCCCGCCCGCTGACGCCGCGGTCCGCGGCGAGTCCCGGCGGCGAGGAGGAGCCGGGCGAGGGCGCTCAGCCCGTGGCCGGCCGGGCGAGGGGCAGCGTCACCCGGAACGTGCTGCCGGCCGGTGAGCTCGCCAGCGAGACCGTGCCGCCGGCGCGTTCCACGACCGCCTGCACGATCGGCAGGCCGAGGCCGCTGCCGGGGTAGGCTGAGGCGTTGCGGGCGCGGTGGAAGCGCTCGAAGACCGCGCCCTGCTCCTCGGCCGGGATGCCGACGCCGGTGTCGGAGACGGAGGCGACGGCCCGCCCCGCCTCACCGCACACGCCCAAGGTCACCGTACCGCCCTCCGGCGTGAACTTGACGGCGTTGTCGAGCAGGTTGGCGAGCACGGTCTGCAGGCGCGCGGGCGCGAGCGCGACGGTCAGCGGGCCGGCGGCGACGTCGACGACGAGCTCGACGCCGGCCTGCTCGGCCCGCGAGGCCACGGCGTCGGCGACCTCGCGGGCGACGCTCGCGAGATCCGCCACGTACCTCTCGGCGGCCGGCTCGTCCGCCTCGAGCCGCGAGAGCTGGAGCAGGTTGTCCGAGAGGACCGCCAGCCTGTCGGTCTGGGTGAGCGCCCTGTCGACCAGGCGGCGTTCATCGTCGCCGCGCACTTTGCGCTCGACCAGCTCGAGGTCCGCCTGCAGCGCCGTGAGCGGGGTGCCGATCTCATGAGCCGCGTCGGCCACGAACCGGCGCAGAGACGTGACCGTGGCCTCCACCCGCGCGGCCATGCCGTTGAAGGACTCGGCGAGGCGCCCGACCTCGTCGCCGCCGGCGACGGGGGCGCGGGCGCCCAGGTCGCCGGCCGCCATGCGGTCGCTGGCCTCGGTGAGGGCGACGACCGGTCGCGAGATGCGACGCGCCATCAGCCAGCCGACCAGGGCCGCGAGGCCGACGGCGAGCGCGGCCGCGAGCACCCAGGCCACGACCGCGGCCATCAGCGCGTCGCGGCCGGACGCCGGACCTTCGGAGAGCCTGACGTAGGCGCCGTTCCCCATGTCCATGGTGAGAGCTCTGCCGGAACGGCTGCCGTGGCCGCTGCCGAACAGGCCGCCGCCCAGGGGATTGGGCAGTCCGCGGCGATCGTGGCGCCCGTGGCCGCGAACCTCGCCGCGGCCCAGCAGCGATCCCGCGTCAAGCGCGTCGGGCGACCCGGAGTCGACGACCAGCGCGCCGTCGGCTCCGTACACCTGCACGCGCGTCTGGGTGGTGAGCGCCGCCGCCCGGGCCCACAGCGTGAGGTCCCGCAAGGTGGTGAGCGGCGGCGGCTCGGCCACCACGAGCCGGGCGCTGGCGGTGAGGTACCGGTCCTCGGCGCGGGTGTAGTGGTTGGCGAGCACCGCGATGAGGATGCCGCCGAGGATCGCCGCCGTCAGCAGGGCCATGCCTGCGTAGGTGAGCGCGAGCCGCCATCTGAGGGAGCGGGGGCGCAGGGCGGGACCTCACGTAGCCAGCCGGTACCCGAGGCCGGGCACCGTGAGGATCACCGCGGGGTCGCTGGGGTCGTGCTCGACCTTCTCGCGCAGGCGGCGCACGTGGACACTGACGGTCTTGTCGTCGTAGAAGTCGGCGTCGCTGCCCCACACGTTCTCGATGAGCTGGCCGCGGCTGAAGACCTGTCCGGGGTGCTGGGCGAGGAACACGAGCAGGCGGAACTCGGTCGGCGTGAGGTTGAGCGACTTGCCGCCGCGGGTGACGGTGGCCCGGGTGCGGTCGATGGTGAGGTCGCCGGCGTACAGGATGTCGGCCTCGGTGGAGGAGAACTCCCCGTAGGCGCGGCGCAGCAGCGAGCGGATGCGGGCGATGAGCTCACGCAGGTGGTAGGGCTTGGTGAGATAGTCGTCGGCGCCCATCTCGAGGCCGAGGACCTTGTCCAGTTGGTCCGACTGCACGGTGAGCATGAGGATCGGTTGACGCAGGCCGAGTTGACGCAGCCGGCGGCAGACGTCGAACCCGTTGCCGTCGGGGAGACGGACGTCGAGGACGACGAGCTGCGGCGAGCGGTCGCGGGCGTAGGCCACGCCGCCCTCGCCGGTCGTCTCCCAGTGCACGCGGTAGCCCTCGTCGCCGATGCCCTCCACGAGGGCCTCGCCCACCGCAGGGTCGTCCTCCACGACGAGGATCGTCTGGGCGCGGTCAGTCATGGTCGGCATGGTAGCACGGCGCCCGCGCCGGCCTCCGTGCTCGCCCTCGTCTCAAGGTCCGTCCCGCGGCGGCGACCCGACCTCGGCCTCACCCGCGGCCCCGTGCGCCTCGGTCCGCGCCTCGGTCACTGGGAGTAGCTCTGCGGGGAGGACGTCGGCGACGGCGTGACGTTCGGCGCCCCTTGCTGCCAGGGGCAGCCCGGGCAGCCCGGCCGGCGGTATTCGCCCCGGCCGCCCCGGACGCCCTCCCGGGAACGCCCGCCGCGGCCGCCGCCCCAGTCGTCGCCCTGGCGTCGGCCCTGGCCCATACGCGGCATGCCTTGGCCTCCTCGGCCCATGCCGGGCGGCCTCATTCCGTCATCGCCGTCTCTCCAGCCTCCGTGGCCGAACCAACCGCCATAGCGGTCGAAGCGGCCCTGGTCGTCGCCGCGGATGGTCGTGCCGACGGCCATGCCCGCGAAGAACAGGACCGCGGCCGCTGCGACGACGCCGGCGATCAGTGTCCACCGGCGCCGGTGCCACTGCGGCGCCGGCTGCGCGGACGCATCCTGCGGTCTGCCTCGGTCCTGGTCCGGCTCGCTCTGCGGCAGACCCGCCGCGGTGGCCTTGTCGGTCGGGTCGGACATGATGCACCTCTTCTCGTCGGCTGTGTCACCCGGGCCTGAAGCTACTCTGGCTCGTCGATGTTGCGCCCGCGCTGCCCCGCGGCTACAGGTCCGTAACCGTGCGGCCTGGGGAGGCGGCGCACGGTCCTGCGGGCCTCACGCAGGGGCCGGCGTCTCCCAGAGCGAGCGCACGCCGGCGCGGATGGCGGCGGTGGTGACGCGATCCAGGGGCTCCGCGTCGTCCGCCTCCGGCTCGGGCCCGGCGCTGACCTGCTCGAAGTGGGCCGCCACCGCCGCGGTGAGGAACCGCGAGCGTTGTGCGTACCCGTGCGTGTCGGCCTTGTTCCACGGCTGGCTGTAGTACCGCTGCGGATGGCTCACATAGAGGTGATCGCGGGCGCGCGTGCAGGCGACGTAGAGCAGACGGCGCTCCTCCTCGATCTCGACGTCGCTGCCGGTGGCCATGTCCGACGGGATGTTGCCGTCGGCGGCGTGGATGACGTAGACGACCCGGAACTCGAGACCCTTGGCCGAGTGCATGGTGCTGAGGACGAGATAGTCCTCGTCGAGCAGCGGCGGCCCGGCGAGCTCCTGCGTGTACGCCGGCGGGTCGAGCACCAGCTCGGCGAGGAACTCCGCGCGGGTCCGCGCTCGCGAGGCGAGGCCCTCGATCTGCTCGAGGTCGCGCAGACGCGCCTGCGCATCGTCGTAGCGGCGCTCGAGGAGCGGTCCGTAGACGCTGCGCACGGCGTGGATCTGGGCGGGCACGTCGCGCCGGCCGGCGGCGAGCGTGGCGAAGAGCTCGACGACGCCCGGCCAGGCGGTACGGGCCGCCTCGGGCACGCGCGCTCCCCGCCAGGCGGCGACGAAGTCGCCGGCGGCGGCGCTCAAGGCGTCGAGCAGCGCCGCCGCCGTCCTGGGGCCGATGCCGGGCAGGAGGCCGAGCACGCGCAGCCCGGCCATGGCGTCGCGCGGGTTCTCGGCCAGCCGCAGGAAGCCGACGAGGTCCTTGACGTGCGCCGTCTCGACGAAGCGCAGGCCGCCGTACTTACGGAAGGGGAGGTTGCGGCGGCTGAGCTCCAGCTCGAGCGCCATGCTGTGGTGCTGGGCGCGGAAGAGCACGGCCTGCTGCTTGAGCTCCACGCCCTGCTCGCGGTGCGCGAGGATGCGCTCACAGAGCCACTGCGTCTGCTCGTCCTCGTCGCGGCAGGCGGCGAGCACGGGGCGGCCGCCGTCGGCACGCGCCGTCCATAACTCCTTGTCGCGCCGCTCGACGGCCTCGGAGATGAGCGCGTTGGTGGCCGCCAGGATGGGCGCCGTGCTGCGGTAGTTGCGCGTGAGGGTGACGACCTCGGCGCCGGGGAAGCGCTGCTCGAAGTCGAGGATGTTGCGCACCGTGGCGGCGCGGAAGCCGTAGATGGCCTGGGCGTCGTCACCGACGCAGGTGACGCCGCGGCCGTCGGGGCGCAGCAGACTGACGATCTCGGCCTGCACTGCGTTGGTGTCCTGGTATTCGTCGACCAGGACGTGGTCGAACCGCTCGCGGACCCGGCCGCCTGCGGCGGGGTCCGCGAGCAGGCCGCGCCAGAAGAGCAGCAGGTCGTCGTAGTCGAGCACCTGCTGCTCCTCTTTGGCGTCGGTGTAGCCGGCGAAGAGCCGGCCGAGGCCCTCCGCGGCCGGCAGGCACCAGGGGAAGACGGTGCGCAACACCTCGTCCAGCGGCAGCCCGGCGTTGACGCAGCGGGAGTACACGTCGAGACAGGTGGACTTCTGCGGGAAGCGGGTGGAGCCGCGCCCGAGCCCGAGGCGGGTGCGGACGACATGCATCAGGTCCTCGGAGTCGCCGCGGTCCATGATGGTGAAGTCCGGCTGCATGCCGATGTCGCACGCGTGGATGCGCAGCAGACGCGCGGCGACGGCGTGGAAGGTGCCGCCCCAGACGCGCCGGCACGCGCCGCCGGAGGCGTGGCCGCGAGCGGCGAGCAGCGCCTCGACCCGACGCAGCATCTCGGCGGCGGCGCGGCGCGTGAAGGTGAGGAGCAGGATGCGCCGCGGGTCGGCGCCGCGCTCGATGAGGTGCGCCACGCGGTGGACGAGCGTGGCCGTCTTGCCGGTGCCGGCGCCCGCGACGATGAGCAGCGGCCCGTCGTCGTGACGGACGGCGGAGAGCTGCTCCGGGTTGAGCTCGACGAGCATGATGAGTCCTCCTCCAATCGGGCGCACCGGAGGCTAGCAGCCGGTCCGGACGGATGACCGGACGTACGTTCGCGTGCGTGCTCGGCTGCGGCGGAGGCCCGCTGTGTTGCCCGACATGACCACGCGCGCTCAGGGGCGGATAAACGAACGTCCTATCGGTGTTGCGGCGACGCCGGACGACGCGAGAGGTGAGCAGGATGACCAGTCCCCCGGAGCAGGGGCCGACCAAGGAGCAGACCGGTGCGAGTCCTCATCGCTCACGCAAGCAGCAAGGCCCGGGAGGCGCTGACCAGGGTGGTGAAGAAGGGGATCGCCCAACGGGTCGACATCATGACGTCCGACCAGGGTGCAGAGACGCTGGACCTCCTCCTCCAGGACGACCCGCCCGAGGTGGCCCTCGTCGACTGGGACCTGCCCGAGATCGAAGGTCCCGAGATGTGTCGCCTGGTACGCGACTTCCACCACGGCCACGACACTTACATCGTGGTCCTCGCCGCGGCGACCCACACCGACACCATCGACGCGTGGCGCGCCGGCGCCGCCGACTGCATCACGACGCCGGCGACGGCCAAGGTCGTGCGCGCCGCGGTGGAGAAGGGCCTGCGAGTCATGGCGGCGCGGGGGATCGGCGGACCGCTGGACGACGAGGCGACCGATGGTGACGGTCGCGGGACTCTTGAAGCGATCCGCACCGCCGCCGGCGACGACCTCGGTTGGGGGCCGGCGGAGCTGCGCACGACGATGACGAGCGACCTGGATCCGGCCTGGCGTCCGGGCGGCGTCCGCCCGGACGCGTCGACCGGCGCGGCGCTGCTGCAGGCGCTCCTGAACGAGCGCTGAGCGGCGGGCCCCGGCAGCCTTGCCCGAGCGCTCGCCCGGGCCCGCCCCTCAGCGCTCGCCGCTCCAGGATCCGGACGGCGCCCTCTACGGCGACAGCGCGCGCACGCCGGAACCGGCCCGGGATCAGGGAAGACGGGAGTGGAGCCGACGCGGGGAATCGAACCCCGGACCCCATCATTACGAGTGATGTGCTCTGCCAGCTGAGCTACGTCGGCCCGAGTGGAGCCTAGGCATTCTAGGCCACCGCGGGGGCCGGCGCAAAGCCGG
>JAAYBE010000244.1 GCA_012719015.1 Actinomycetota bacterium | reverse complement strand
TCCGGACTTTCCTCGAACGGCGCCTCGCGGGCGTCGGAGCGCGGCGCGACGCGGGTCGTCCGCGGCCACCTGGCTTGCCCTTTGAGTCTACCACCGGGACGCGTCGCCCAGTCCCGCTCCTCCGGATACCGGTCGGTCCGGACCCCCTCCGTGGCTCAGATCTACCGGCAGCCCGCCGCCCCGCGCAGCCGGACGGCCTGCCCGGGCGCCGACTCGGGCGCGTGCCGGCCCCGCGTGAGCGACGCGGCCGCGCCGACCAGCACCAGCGCCGCTCCGACGATCATGGCGTTGCGATAGCCGTGTGCGTAGAGATCGGCCACGGAGAGGGCCTTGGCCGCGAGGGAGCCGCCGCCAGGGCCGGATGCCGCGTGATGCGTGAGCAGGAGACGGCTGCCCGTCGGGCCCAGCGAACTCGCCGCGATACCCCCCAGGACGGCCACGCTGAGCGCCTGCCCCGTCACCCTCATGGTGCCGACGAACGCCCCGGCCAAGCCGAGCTCGCGCCCCTCGACGCTGCCCATGATCGCACTCGTGTTGGGGGCGCTGAACGCCGCCACCCCGACCCCGACCAGCGCGAGACCGGCCATGACCCGCGAGAGGTCGGGCGATCCCGGGAGGCTCGCCAGCAGCAGCATGCCCACGGCGATGACGACCATGCCGCCGCTGGTCAGCAGGCGTGAGCCCACGCGGTCGCTCAGTCGTCCGGCCAGGGGACTGAGCGCAGCCATCAGCAGCGGCTGCGACAGCATCAGCCAGCCGGTGAGCTCGGCGGAGCGCCCCTCCACCACCTCCAGGTAGACGGCCGTGAGGAGGCCGATCCCCCCGAGCGCCATGTAGTTGAGCAGCGCGGCCGTGTTGGCCGCCGCGAAGAGGCGGTTGCGGAAGAGCAGGTCCATGCTGAGCAGCGGCTCGGCGACCCGCATCTCGTGGACGACGAAGGCGACCATGCTGACCGCGGCCATGCCGAGCAGGGCGAGGGTCCGCGGCGAGGTCCAGGCCCACTCCGAGGCGAAGGTGAGCGGCACCAGCAGGCAGACCAGCGCCAGGCTCCAGAGGGCCGTGCCGGGGAGGTCGAGACGCTCGGCATGGTCGTCGCCGCGTTCACGCCGCGGCAGGAGGAGGTAACCGACTCCGGCGACGGCGATGCCGATCGGCAGGTTGATCAGGAAGATCGAGGGCCAGCCGAAGTGGTCGGTGAGGAAGCCGCCCAGCGGCGGCCCGACGCTGAGCCCCAGGTAGACCGCCATGACGTTGATGCCGAGGGCGCGCCCTCTCTCGTCGGGCGGGAAGACGGCCGTGACGATGGCGGTGGAGGTGGCCACGAGCAGCGCCGCGCCGGCGCCCTGCAGCGCCCGGCTGCCCATCAGCCAGGCGGCGTTCATGCTCAGGGCGGAGAACAGCGAGCCCAGCGTGAAGAGCACGATGCCGGACAGGTAGAAGCGCACCCGGCCGTGCCGGTCGGCGAGCCGGCCGAGCGGGATGAGCGACGCCGCCATCACCAGCAGGTAGACCGCCTGCACCCACATCGAGGCGGTGAAGCTCAGGTGCAGGCTGCGGCCCATGTCGGGCAGGGCCACGGCGACGATCGAGCCGTCGAGCGGCCCCATGAAGGCCCCGACCGAGGTGAGTGCGAGCAGCTGCCAGCGTCGTGCGTGGAGCTGGTCGGGGGTGATGCGACTGATCAGTGGCACTTGACGAGTGTACCACCCGACCGGACGCGCCCACCCCACCGTCGCGTCAGGCGCGCGCCTCCGGGCTCAGCTCGGCCGCCGCGGCCTCGTCCAGGAACCAGGTGAGCGCGCCGTGGACCGGGGCGACGCCCTGGGCCGGCACCGCCCTGGGGATGCGGAGCCCCTCGATCACCTCGGCCACCATGCCGGCCTTGGCGGCGCCGCTGACCAGGAACCAGACGCGGCGCGCGGCGTTGATCACGGGCGCCGTCACGGTGAGCCGCGGCGAGCCGTCCGGCGCCTGCGTCGCCACGGCGAGACGGTCCTCCACGGTGAGCGCGTCGCTGTGCGGGAAGAGCGAGGCGGTGTGGCCGTCCGGGCCCAGACCGAGCAGCACGAGATCGAACACGGGGACGTCCACGCGGGGACGGGCGAGGTCGGCGAGCTTGCGCAGCTCGGCGTCGTACGCCTGCGCGGCCTCCTCCGGTGGATCCTCGCCGCGCATGCGATGGACGTTCTCCGCGGGGACCGGGACGTGCTTGATGAACGCGTCGCGCGCCATGGCGTAGTTGCTCTGCGCGTCGTCCGGAGGCACGCAGCGTTCGTCGCCCCAGTAGAGATGGACCCGCCGCCAGGGGATCTTCTGGCTGAACTGCTGGCGGGCCAGCGACCGGTACAATGCGCGCGGCGTCTCGCCGCCGCTCAGCGCGACCGCGAACCGGCCGCGCGCCGCCGCGGCCTCCTGCGCGGCCAGCGCGAACACGTCGGCGGCGCGCAGCGCGAGCGCCTCTCCGTCCCCGAGGATCTCGATGCTCATGTCCCGTCTCCCTTCGTGGGCTGACGCCAGGAGTGACCGTCGCGGGCCATCAGGGCGTCCGCGGCTTCCGGCCCCCAGCTGCCGGCCTCGTAGATCGAGATGTCCCGCTGCGGCCGCTGCGCCCACGCTTCCAGCACGGGGGCGACGATCCGCCAGGCCTCCTCCGCCTGGTCGCCGCGCGTGAACAACGTCATGTCGCCCTCCATGGCGTCCACGAGGACCGTCTCGTAGGCGCTGAAGGGCAGCTCGTTCAACGTGGTGCCGTAAGAATAGTCCATGGCCACGGGCTGCAGCGCGACGTCGTGCCCCGGCACCTTGGACTCGATCGTCAGCGAGAACCCCTCGTCCGGCTGCACGCGCAGGACGAGGACGTTGGGCTGCAGCCCGCCGCTCGCCATCGCATCCTTGAAGAGCAGTACCGGGGGCCGCTTGAAGTGGATCGCGATCTCGGTCACGCGTCGCGCCATGCGCTTGCCGGTGCGCAGGTAGAAGGGCACGCCCTGCCAGCGCCAGTTGTCCACCACCAGCTTGAGGGCCGCGTACGTCTCCGTGTACGAGTCCGGGGCGACCCTCTCCTCGTCACGGTACCCGGGCACCTCCTCCCCGTCGACGACGCCCGACACGTACTGCGCGCGCACCGCCCAGTCGGCGATGGACTCGGGAGGGATCGGCCGCACCGCACGCAGCACCTTCATCTTCTCGTCCCGCACGGCGTCGGCGTCGAAGGCGACCGGAGGCTCCATCGCGACCAGGGAGAAGAGCTGGATCAGGTGCGGGGTGATCATGTCGCGCAGCGCGCCCGCCTCCTCGTAGTACGGGCCGCGGTGCTCCACACCCAGCGTCTCCGCGGCGGTGATCTCCACGTAGTCCACGTACCGCCGGTTCCAGACCGGTTCGAAGATGACGTTGGCGAAGCGCAGGACCAGCAGGTTCTGGACCGTCTCCTTGGCGAGGTAGTGGTCGATGCGGTAGACCTGCCGTTCGTCGAACACCTGCCCGATGACGCGGTCCAGCTCGCGGGCCGTCTCGAGGTCGCGGCCGAAGGGCTTCTCGATCACGACCCGCGTCCAGCCGCACGCCGCGTCCGGGTCGCGGCCGGCGCCGGGCCGCGCCAGCCCCGCGGCGCCCAGCTGCTCCACCAGCACGGGGAACTGGCTGGGGGGCGTGGCGAGATAGAACATGCGGTTGCCGCGCGACCCCTGACGGTCGAGTTCATCCAGGAGCGCGGCCAGCCGCGCGAAGCCCTCGGGGTCGTCGAACTCGCCCTGCACGTAGCGCGGCGCCTCGAGGACGAGCCGGCACACGTCGCCGTCCACGCCCTCCACGCCGTAGTGGTCGTCGATCGCCCCCTGCAAGAGGTCGCGGAACTGGGCGTCGCTGAGCTCGCGACGTCCGTACCCGACCAGGGTCGTGCCGGCGGGCAGGACGCCGTGGCAGCCGAGGTCGTACAACGCCGGGATGAGCTTGCGGTGGGCGAGGTCGCCGGTGACGCCGAACATGACCACGCTGCAGGGATCGGGGTGCCGCGCGCCGCCGAACGGCGAGACCGGGCCGGCCTCGGCCCTGCCGGCGACGCGGAACCCGCCCTCGTCGCCGTAGTCCGGCTCGTCGTACGTCAGCCGCCCGCCGGGGTCGCGCCCCACGGTCACTCCTTCTCCTTGACGGCGTGGCCGCCGAACTCGTTGCGCAGGGCGGCGAGCACCTTGCCGGCGAAGGTGTCGTCCTGGCGCGAGCGGAAGCGCATGAACAACGCCGACGCGATCGCCGGCATGGGCACGGAGTGGGCGATCGCCTGCTCCACCGTCCACCGGCCCTCGCCGGTGTCCTCCACGTAGCCCGTGATCTGCTC
>JAAYBE010000243.1 GCA_012719015.1 Actinomycetota bacterium | reverse complement strand
GGTAGCAGGCGACGCAGCGCTCCTCGCCGGCCGGGTCGCGGGTGAGGACGATGCGTCCGCGGTAGCGCGGCGGCAGGTACACCATCTCCTCCGGGTACTGGATCGTGTCGCGGGTCCGTCGCGCGTGCCCGAGCACGACGCCGAGGCCGACCAGCGTGGACCAGACGGCGCGCCCGATGCGCGGCAGGAGCCCCCGGCCCTGCCGCGCCGCCGCGCCGACCTCGATCACGTCGGTGGTGAGCGGCGGGTGGGTCTCCGGCGGCGCCGCGGGACGCGTGGTCTGGGGGTCGTCCTGCATCACGTCCTCACCCCGCCCGCGCCACGACGACGGCGCCCGTCACGAGCAGATTGATGAGACTCAGCGGCAACATCGTCTTCCATCCCAGCGCCATGAGCTGGTCGTAGCGCAACCGCGGCAACGTGCCGCGCACGACGATGAACAGCGTGATGAACGCCATGGTCTTGACCAGGAACCACACGACGCCCGGCAGCCAGGGCCCCAGCCAGCCGCCGAAGAACAGCGTGGTGATCAGCGCCGAGATGAGGATGATGGCCACGTACTCGCCCACGAGGAAGAGGCCGAACTTCATGCCCGAGTACTCGGTGTGGTAGCCGGCCACCAGCTCGCTCTCGGCCTCCACGAGATCGAACGGGATGCGCCGCGTCTCGGCGAAGCCCGCGACGAGGAAGACGACGAAGCCCACGGCCTGCGGGACGACGAACCACATGTGCTCCTGGGCGGCGACGATCTCCGAGAGGCGGAACGAGCCGGCCAGCGCGACCACGCCGATGAGGGAGAGGCCCATGAACACCTCGTAGCTCACCATCTGGGCGGCGGCGCGCAGCCCGCCCACCAGCGAGTACTTGCTGCGCGACGACCATCCGGCCAGCACCACGCTGTAGACCGCCAGCGACGACATCGCGAGCACGAACAGGAGCCCGACGTCGAGGTCGGCGACCACCCAGCCGTCGGCCACGGGGACCACCATGAAGGAGAGGAGCGCCGTGACCAGCACCAGGGACGGCGCCACCACGAAGACGCGCCGGTCAGCGAAGGGCGGCACCCAGTCCTCCTTGAAGAGGATCTTGAGGGTGTCGGCCAGCACCTGGAGGAGGCCGGCCGGGCCCACACGGTTGGGGCCGTACCGGTCCTGCAGGAGGCCGAGGAGCCGCCGCTCGTACCAGATGAGCCCGGCGGCGATCGAGAGCACCGCGACCAGCACCCCGAGGACCACGAGCAGCTGCCAGTACCAGACCATCACCGCTCCTCGACCCGTGTGAGCCGCACCCAGGCCGGCAGCGGCAGGTAGGGGACGCCGGGCAGGCCGCGCGGCAGCCCCGCCGTGCCGGAGGGCAGTGACGGGATCAGCTTGAGCGGCGCGCTCATGTCCATCCACGGCAGCCAGAGCCGGAGGGGGTCGCCCTCGCGGGCCCCGAGCCGCTCGGCGTCGTCGGCGTTGAGGCCGATGTACGGGGCCGGGGCCAGCTCACGCACGCCTGGCGTGTGCATGCTGAGCTCCTCGGAGCCGAAGATGTGGTGCAGGGCGACCAGCAACAGCTCGCCGTCGCGGGCGGCGAACCGTGCCGGCGCGCCGACCGGGGTGAACTCGCGTCCGCGCTCGGCGTCGTCCAGCAGGCGTACGCCGGAGGGCGGCGCCGGCCGCACGGCGGCGAGCTCCTCGCCGAACTTGTGCAGGCCGTT
>JAAYBE010000029.1 GCA_012719015.1 Actinomycetota bacterium | reverse complement strand
GTGAGGGCGCGCTGCATCGCGCCGAGGCCGGCGGCGTCGGCGTCGTAGCAGAGATAGATGGTGGACGTGAGCCGGCGGAGCCGCTCCAGCTGCTGCTCGGTGAGGGCGGTCCCCATGCTGGCGACGACGGCGGCGACGCCGGCCTGTGCGAGGGCCAGGACGTCGGTGTAGCCCTCGACCACGAACACGCGGTCCTCCCGGTGCACGGCCGCCTTGGCGTCATGGAGGCCGAACAGGGCCTCGCTCTTGTGGTAGAGGGACGTCTCCGGCGAGTTGAGGTACTTGGGCTGCTCGTCGCCCATGGCGCGGGCGCCGAAGCCCAGGGTGCGCCCGCGCTCGTCGCCCAGGGGGAACATGATGCGGCCGCGGAAGCGGTCGTAGGGCCGGCCCTGCTTGCCCGGGAGGACCAGCCCGGCGTCGAGCAGGTCCTGCTCGGTGAACCCTTTGGCGAGCGCGCCGTCGCGCAGGCGCTCCCACCCGGGGAGGCTGTAACCCACGCGGAAGGCGCGGCAGACCTCCTCGGAGAGGCCGCGGCCGGCGAGATAGTCGCGCGCCGCGGCCGCCGCCGGGGACTCCCACAGCACGCGCTCGTAGTACCTGGTCGCGTCTTCGAGCAGCCGGCGCAGACGCTCCCGGCGACGACGCTCGGCGTCGCCACGGGCGCTCGACTCCTCGTACTCGAGCGCGATGCCGTACCGGTCGGCCAGGTACTCGACCGCCTCGGGGAAGTCCATGCCCTCCTTGGCCATCACGAACCCGATGAGATTGCCGCCGGCGCCGCAGCCGAAGCAGTAGTAGAGCTTCTCCATGGGGTTGACCGAGAACGACGGGGTGCGCTCGTCGTGGAACGGGCAGCGCCCGCTGTAGTTGGCGCCGGCCTTGCGCAGGTCCGTGTACTGGCTCACCACCTCGATCATGTCGGCGGTCGCGATCACCTGGTCGACGCTGCTCTGCGCGATGCGGGCCACGTCAGCCGCCGCCTCTGCCGTCCGGTCCGCGGCGCCACGCCTCGTCGCGCTCGCGGTCGCGGCGCCGCCGGGCCTCGCGCTCCTCGCGGCGGCGCTGAGCCTCGCGCGCGGCCTGCTCCTCGGCGCTCACGTGCCGCAGCGTGGCACGTGCCCGGCGCCGGGCCCTCTTCGTCGGGCGCGCCGAGCGCTCGTGGTACTGCCAGTGGTGGCCGATGCGGTCGAACAGCCACACGAGCAGCATCCCCAGCCCGGACATCCAGACGAGGTAGAAGAGGGCGAGGAGGGTCCAGGCGACGACACCGCTGACCGCGTCGGTCTGCGGGGCTCCGGGGGGCTGGACGTGCGGCAGCCGCAGCCAGCCCACGCCGACCGCGACGCCGACGGGCAGACCGGCAAGAGCGATGAAGCCGGCCGTGACCAGCGCGACGAGGGGGGTGCGGCTCCGCATCGCGAGCCTCACCGGCGTCTGAGGGGGCGGGCCATGAGCACCTCGTCATGATAGCGGCCGCCGCGGTCGTACTGCTCGCGTCGCAGCCCCTCGCGCTCGAAGCCGTGGCGCGCGTAGAAGGCCTGCGCCCGGACGTTCTCGGCGAGCACGCCGAGGACCATCTTGCGGAAGCCCGCCGCACCGGCCCACGCGGCGGCCGTCTCGAGCAGGGCGCCGCCGACGCCGACGCCGCGGAAGCCGGCGGCCACCGACATCCCGACCCAGACCACGTGCGCCGAGGCCAGATTGGGGTCGGGCGACAACCCGAGGTCGCCCACTACGACCCCACCGCCGCGGTCGGCGACCAGGAAGAGGCCGCGCGGGGAGCGCAGCGTCTCGGTGATGCGCCGCCGCCAGCTCGCCGGTCCCGCCTCGCCGGGCCGGAGCACCAGCGTCACCTGCGGCTCGGACGCCACCGCATCGAGCATCTCCGCGACGCCGCGGGCGTCGCGCCGGCGCGCGTCGCGCACGACGAGCCGCCGCCCGTCGTCCAGCGTCACCGCGATCTCCCGTCCAAGCCTCGCCACGGGTCCTCCTGCCCCTCGCCCGGCGCGCGGGACGCGCCGGGCCGGCCCCGCCCTGCGGCGGTCCGGCCCGGCGCCCGGCGTCAGCGCCCGCTCACTTCTCGAGCCGCAGGTCCCCGCTCTCCTCGATCGCGGCCTGGGCCGCCGCGAGACGCGCCACGGGCAGGCGGAACGGCGAGCAGCTCACGTAGTCCATTCCCGCACGGTGGCAGAACTTGACCGTCTCGGGGTCGCCGCCCTGCTCGCCGCAGATGCCCACGTGCAGGTCGGGCCGGGTGGCGCGACCGCGCTCGATGCCCATCTCCACGAGCTGGCCCACGCCGCTCTGGTCGAGCGTCGCGAAAGGATCGGCCGGCCAGATCTCCAGATCCTCGCTGGTGTAGAGCGGCAGGAACTTGCCGGCGTCGTCGCGGGAGACGCCGAGCGTCATCTGGGTGAGATCGTTGGTGCCGAAGCTGAAGAACTCGGCCTCCTCCGCGATCTCGTCCGCCGTCAGCGCCGCACGCGGGACCTCGATCATCGTCCCGACCATGTAGTCGACGGCGACGCCCTGCTCGGCGAACACCTCGTCGGCCACGGCGCGCACGATCGCGGCCTGGTGGGCAAGCTCCTTCCTGGTGCCCACCAGCGGGATCATGATCTCGGGATGAGGGTCGCCGCCCTCCTTCTTGACCAGGCAGGCGGCCTCGAGGATCGCCCGCGCCTGCATCGCCGTGATCTCGGGGAAGGCGATGCCGAGACGGCAACCGCGATGGCCGAGCATCGGGTTGTTCTCGTGCAGGTCGTCGACCTTGGCGCGCACCTCCGCCTCGGAGACGCCGAGTGCCGCGGCCGTGCGCGCCGTGTCCTCGGCGTCGTGCGGCAGGAACTCGTGCAGCGGCGGGTCGAGCGTACGGATGGTCACGTGGCGCTCGCCCATGACGCGGAAGATGGCGGCGAAGTCGTCGCGCTGCATGGGGAGCAGCTTGACGAGCGCCTTCTCACGCGCCTCCCGCGAGCCGGCCAGCACCATCTCGCGCACGCTCATGATGCGCTCGCCGCCGAAGAACATGTGCTCGGTGCGGCAGAGGCCGATGCCCTCGGCGCCGAAGGCGAGGGCGTTCTCGCTCTGATCCGGCTGGTCCGCGTTGGTGCGCACGCGCAGGCGGCGCGCCGCGTCGGCCCACTCCATGACCTCGCGGTAGTAGCGGTACGGCTCCGAGTCCTCGGGTTTCATGCTGCCCTCGAGCAGCACCTGGAGGACCTCCGGCGGCCGCGTGTCGAGCTCGCCGAGGATGACCTCGCCGGTGAAACCGTCGATGCTGAGCCAGTCGCCCTCGGCGACGGTCACGCCGTCGACCTCGAAGCGGCGCGCCTTGAGGTCGATGTCGAGCGCGCCGCAGCCGACGATGCACACCTTACCCATCTGCCGGGCGACCAGCGCCGCGTGGCTGGTCATGCCGCCCTGGGCCGTGAGGATGCCCTGGGCGGCGTCCATGCCGCGGATGTCGTCAGGGCTCGTGAAGTCGCGGACGAGCAGCACCTTCTCGTCGCGCGCCGCCCAGGCGACCGCGTCGGCGGCGTTGAAGACGACGCGCCCCGTGGCTGCACCCGGGCCGGCGGGCAGGCCCTTGGCCTTGACCCGGCCCTCGCGGACGGCCTCCTCCTTGTCGCTCGGGCCGAAGACCGGCCGCAGCAGCTGGTTGAGCTGCTCGGGCTCGATACGCATGAGGGCCTCCTCGTGGGAGATCAGGCCCTCGTCGGCCATGTCGACCGCGATGCGGATGGCGGCCAACCCGGTACGCTTGCCGTTGCGCGTCTGCAGCATGTAGAGACGACCACGCTCGATGGTGAACTCGAAGTCCTGCATGTCGCGCAGCTCACGCTCGAGCGTCGCCTGGATCTCCATCAGCTCGTCGTAGACCCGCGGCCACAGCTCTTTGAGCTCGCTCACCGGACGCGGCGTGCGCACGCCGGCGACCACGTCCTCGCCCTGGGCGTTCACGAGGAACTCGCCGTAGAACATCCTCTCGCCGCTGGCCGGGTTGCGCGTGAACCCCACCCCGGTCCCGGACTCCTCGCCGGTGTTGCCGTAGACCATGGTCTGCACGTTGACGGCCGTGCCCCACGAGTCGGGGATGTCGTACAGGCGCCGGTAGGCGACGGCGCGGTCGTTGCCCCAGCTCCCGAACACGGCGTCGATGGCGCCCCAGAGCTGATCGCGCGGGTCGTCCGGGAAGTCCCTCCCGGTGCGCTCCTTGACTGCCGCCTTGAAGTCCGTCGTGAGCTCCTTCAGGTCCTCGGCCGTCAGGTCGGTGTCGTAGGTGACGCCCTTGGCCCGCTTCATCGCCTCGAGGCGCTCCTCGAACACGTCGTGCTCGTCCTCGCTCTGGGGCTTGCAGCCCAGCACCACGTCGCCGTACATGCTGACGAAGCGGCGGTAGCAGTCCCAGGCGAAGCGCGGATTACCGGTGGAGGCGATCACGCCGTTCACGGTCTCGTCGTTCAGTCCCAGGTTGAGGACCGTGTCCATCATGCCGGGCATCGAGGCGCGGGCCCCGGACCGGACGCTGAGCAGCAGCGGGTCGGCCGCGTCGCCGAACTTCTTGCCGGTGTCGGCCTCGAGCGCCGCCAGAGCCTCCTCGACCTGCGCGCGCGTGCCCTCCGGGTAGTCCCCGTGCGCCGAGTAATGGTTACAGACCTCGGTCGTGATGGTGAAACCGGGCGGCACCGGGAGCCCGATCGAGGTCATCTCGGCGAGGTTGGCTCCTTTGCCGCCGAGGAGCTCGCGCATCTCCTTGTTGCCTTCGTCGAAGCGGTAGACGTGCTTGTCACTCATGCTGGTCGCCTCCTGGCGTCTTGCCCGCTTTCTCGCCGCGGTCGCGTGAGGTGTGGTCTGGTCTCCCGCGCTCAGGACTGCCCGAGCGGCAGGCGGCTGAACTCCCCGATGCGGCCGATCAGGCCGGTGACGGCGGCGAGCTGCGCCAGACGGTTGGCGCGCACGGCGTCGTCGGGGTCCATGACGAGCACGGCGTCGAAGTAGCGGTCGACGAACGACCGCAGGCCGGCCGCAGCCGTGACCGCCGCCTCGAGATCGAGGTGATCCAGGGACGCGAGCAGAGGCCCGCGCGCAGCCTCGAGAGCGTCCGCGAGTTCACGCTCGGCCTGGTCGGTGAAGAGGGCCGGGTCGACGACGCGGTCCCCGGCCGCCGGGTCCTTGGCCGCCAGCGCCGCGCACCGGTTGTAGGCGATGACGGCGTCCTCGAACGCCGCCTGCCCCGCCAGGGCCGTGAACGCGCGCGCCCGGGCGGCGAGCGCCGGCAGGTCGGGGACAGGCGCCGCCATCGCGGCCTCGACGCTGGGGAACGGAAGCCCCTCGTCCAGCAGCAGCGCCTGCAGACGCTCGCGGAGGAAGGCGGCCGTCTCGGCGACGATCGCCGTGCGGCGGGCGGCGTCCAGCCCGTCGACGCGCTGCAGCTCGAACTGCTCCACGGCGGCGGTCAACAGGCCCGCGAAGGGGAAGCGCAGATCGTACTCGAGGGCGATACGCACGACGCCCATGGCGGCGCGCCGCAAGCCGTACGGGTCGCGCGATCCGGAGGGCTTCTCGCCGGCGACCCAGGCGCCGGCGATGTTGTCGAGCTTGTCGGCCACCGCCAGCAGGGCGCCCGGCAGGGTGCTCGGCAGCGCCGCCGTGCCGGAGAGCGGCCGGTAGTGCTCACCCACCGCACGCGAGACCGCCTCTCCGAGGCCGGCGGCCTGCGCGAACAGCCCGCCCATGACGCCCTGGAGCACCGGGAACTCGATGACGGTCTGGCTGACCAGGTCGGCCTTGGCCAGCCGGGCCGCGCTACGCAGCGTCTCGGCGAGCGGGGCGCCCGAGCCGTTGCCGCCGGGGTCGTCGGGCTCACCACCGGCGAGTGCGGCCACGAGGCCGCCGAGCCGGCTCGCCTTGTCGGCCAACGAACCGAGCTTCTCGTGGAACACGACCGCACCGAGACGGCCGGCCATGGCCGGCAACCCCTCGGCGAGGTCGCGGTCGTAGGCGAACGCGGCGTCGTCCAGCCGGCCGTCGAGCACGCGCTCGTTGCCGCGGGTGACCAGCGGCGCGGCCGCCGGGTCGCCGTTGGCGACGTAGAGGAACACCGGCAGGAGCGCGCCGTCGGCGTCGCGCACCGGGAAGTAGCGCTGATGGCTCTGCATGGCGGTGACCAGTACCTCGTCCGGCAGGCGCAGGTGGCGCTCGTCGAACGAGCCGCGGGCCACGCTGGGCCACTCGGCGAGGTAGACGGCCTCGGCCAGCACGCCGCCCGGGTCAGACCAAGCGCCGTCGAGCTCGCCGGCGGCCGCGGTGAGACCCTCCCGGATGAGCCGCCGGCGCTCTTCCTGCGAGACGATCACCCCCTGCTCCCCGAGCAGCCGCTCGTAATCGGACGCCGCGGTGATCGTCACCGCGGCGCCGAGCACGCGGTGCCCGAACGAGACGTCGCCCAGCGGGAGGCCGTAGAACTCCCCGGTGAGCGTCTCGGGGCCCAGCTTGGCGACGAGCCAGCGGATGGGGCGCGAGAAGCGCAGATAGTCGCTCGCGCCCACCGGCCGGGCCCCCCAGCGCATGCCGCGCGGGATCTGCAGGCCGGTGATGAGGCGGGCGACGAGGGCGGGGACGACGTCACGCGCCGCCCTGCGCTCCGCCTCCACGCTCACCACCGCGAACTCGGTGCCGTCGATGACCTCGCGACGCACCTCGGCGGCGGCGGCGCCCCTGGAGCGCGCGAACCCGGCGCCGGCCTTGGTGAGCCCTCCATCCTCGTCGAAGGCCACCGCCGCCCTGGGGCCGCGGAACTCCTGCACCTGCGGGAGCTGCTCGGCCGGCACCCCGTCCACCAGGACCGCGATGCGGCGCGGCGAGACCAGGACCCTGACCGCCGCGCCCTCCTCCGCCAGCCGCTCTCCCTGCAGCAGTGAGAGGACCAGTCCGGGCGCCTCCGGCCCGCCCCCGAGCTGCCGCACGACCGACTCGCACACCTTGTACGGCAGCTCCTCGACGCCGATCTCGACCAGCAGGGTCGTCATCGTCACCGGTCCTCGCCGGAGGCGCCGGATGCGCCCTGCGCTCCGTCGTCCGTGCCGCGGCCGTCGCCGACGACCTCCAGGTACAGGCCCGCGACCTTGCGCGCGAGGTCGCGCACGCGGGCGATGTGCGCCGTGCGGTCGGTGACGCTGATCACGCCGCGCGCGTCGAGGAGATTGAACGCGTGGCTGCACTTGAGCACGTGGTCGTAGGCCGGGATCGGCAGACGCGCCGCTACGGCGCGCAGGGCCTCGGCCTCGTGCTCGCGGAAGTGGCGGAAGAGCATCTCCGTGTCGGCCACCTCGAAGCTGTAGCGACTGAACTCACGCTCGTTCTCCCTGTACACGTCGCCGTAGGTCACGACGTGCTCCTCACCTTCCTCCTCCCAGCTCGACCAGACGAGGTCGTAGACGCTGTCCACGCCCTGCAGGTACATGGCGAGGCGCTCGAGCCCGTAGGTGAGCTCGACCGTGATGGGGTCGAGGTCGAAGCCGCCGAGCTGCTGGAAGTAGGTGAACTGCGTGGCCTCCATGCCGTCGATCCAGACCTCCCAGCCCTGGCCCCAGGCGCCCAGGGTCGGGCCCTCCCAGTTGTCCTCGACGAAACGTACGTCGTGCTCGGCGAGGACGATGCCGAGGGCCTCGAGCGAGCGCAGATAGACGTCCTGGATGTCGGGCGGGGACGGCTTGATCACGACCTGGTACTGGTAGTAGTGACCCAGCCGGTACGGGTTCTCGCCGTATCGACCGTCGGTCGGGCGCATGGAGGGCTCGACGTAGGCGGCGCGCCAGGGACGCGCGTCCAGACAGCGCAGGAAGGTCGCCGGGTTGAAGGTGCCGGCCCCCACCTCGGTGTGGTACGGCTGCACGATGACGCAGCCCTGCTCCTCCCAGAAGGACTGCAGACGGCCGATGATCTGCTGGAAGGTGGGCGCCTGGTCGACGCGCTCGTTGATCTGCGTACGGGTGGTCACACGTCCTTTCGGTCAGAACGGCGATTCTAACGCGACCGACCGAGGCTCAACAATCG
>JAAYBE010000242.1 GCA_012719015.1 Actinomycetota bacterium | reverse complement strand
TGGACGCTGCGCACGCGGTCGTCGTCGCCCGGACCGAAACGGGCGCCGATCACCGTCGCCGAGCTGTCGAACATGCCGACGAGGCGGAAGCCCTGCTCCCCGAACCCGCGATACCTCGCCAGCGCGGTGCCGAGCAGGCCGGCGCCCACGATGACGACGCTCCAGGTGTGATCGAGACCCAGGCAGCGTGTGATCTCCTCGAGCAGGACCGGCACCTCGTACCCGACCCCTCGGGTACCGAACTCGCCGAAGTAGGAGAAGTCCTTGCGGATCTGGGCCGCGTTGAGCCCGATCATCTCGGCCAGCTCCTTGGACGAGACCCTGTCCACCCCGCGCGCCCTGAGCTCGCGCAACTTGCGCAGGTACAGCGCGAGTCGCGGCACGGTGGCCGCGGGGACGTCGCTCTTGTCGATGCCGCGCACCGTCAGCCCCCGGCTCCGGCGAACCAGTCGCCCGCGGCCGCAGCCGCCGTGTCGAGGTCGGCGTCGGTGAGCGCCAGCGAGATCATCGTCGCCTCGAACTGCGAGGGAGCGAGGTACACGCCGCGCTCCAGCATGTGCCGCCAGTAGGCGGCGTAGGCGGCGATGTCGGCCGCCTTGGCCTCGGCGAAGCTCCGCACCGGGCCTTCGCAGAAGAACAGCGTGAGCATGGCTCCGACGCGGTTGACGGTGACGGCGCGGCCCGCCGCTGCGGCCGCCGCGCGCAAGCCGTCCTCGACGCGGGCCCCGAGGGATTCGAGCCGCTCGTACGTGCCCGGCTCGGCGAGCGCCCGCAGGGTCGCCGCGCCAGCAGCCATGGCCAACGGGTTGCCGGAGAGCGTCCCGGCCTGGTACGTCGAGCCCAGCGGCGCGACCGTCTCCATGATCTCGCGCCTCCCGCCGAAGGCGCCCACCGGCAGACCGCCGCCGATGATCTTGCCGAGCGTGACGAGGTCCGGCATCACGCCGTAGCGCTCCTGGGCCCCGCCCCAGGCGACGCGGAAGCCGGTGATGACCTCGTCGAAGACCAGCACCGCCCCGTGCCTCGTACACAGGTCGCGACACGCCTCCAGGAACCCCGGCTGCGGCGGCACGACGCCCATGTTGCCGGCCACCGGCTCGAGGATGACGGCGGCGATCTGCTCGCCCTCGGCGGCGAACACCTCGTCGAGCCCCTGGACGTCGTTGTACTCGACGAGGATCGTGTCCGCCGTGGTCCCTTTCGTGACGCCGGGGCTGTCGGGCAGCGCCAGCGTGAGCACCCCGCTGCCGGCGGCGGCCAGGAACCCGTCCGAATGGCCGTGGTAGCAGCCGATGAACTTGACGACTTTCTCGCGCCCGGTGAAGCCACGCGCGACGCGCACCGCGCTCATGGTCGCCTCGGTGCCCGAGTTGACCATGCGCACCAACTCGACGGACGGCATGGCCTCGCAGATGAGCCGTGCCAGCTCGACCTCGAGCGCCGTCGGCGCCCCGAAGCTGGTGCCCATCTCCACCTGCTCCTTGAGCCGGCCGACGACCTCGGGGTGCCCCCAGCCGAGGATCATCGGACCCCACGACGAGACGAAGTCGACGAACTCGTTGCCGTCCACGTCCCAGATGTGCGCGCCCTCCGCCCGCGCGATGAACAGAGGGTGCGGCATGCCCACGCCCTTCATGGCGCGGACGGGCGAGTTGACCCCGCCGGGGATGTACTCCAGCGCCTCTGCGAACAGGCGCGCGGACGTCTCAGTGTCCACCCGGGTCCTCCCTGCGAGCGAGAAGGGCGTACAGGATCCGTCAGCTCTGCAGGATCCGCCTCTATACTACCTGCGGCCGCGCACATGTGCAGCAGAACACGACCCGGCACGGATCCCGGGGAGCGCGGGCGAGACGAGCGGCCGCGCCCGAACGAGGAGAGCCGATGACCGTGACCATCCGCCAGGCGGGCCCCGGCGACGAGGCCGCCGTCGTCCGTCTGGTGCGCGAGACGGCGGCCGGCGAAGGCTCCTCCTCGCCCGTCGACGAGCCGTACGCGCGCCGGCCCAACGCGTGTATCGCAAGGCCGGGCTCACGGAGTCGTCGCTGCTGCTCGAGGTGCACTTCGGGGACTGAGCCGGCGCCCGGCTGCGTGCCGTCGTCCTCAGGGAGATGCGCAGTGCCTGCGCAGGCGAAGCGTCCTCGTCACCACCGTCGGACCCGGCGGCTCGGGCCCGCTCCACGCGCTTCATCCACGTCATCCCGCCCGGCGCGACCGGTCGGGAGGGCGTGACCCGGCCTTGTATGTTCAGCTCAGACCAGCGCGGTAGAGTCTCGGTGCCGTTGCGGCGACCGGACCGGACCGTGCAGCCTGAGGCCGCCTGGGGCGTGAGAGCCCGTATCTGAGTACATGGCGCACGGACCCCGCGCTGGTCTTCGCCGAGCCCGAACGGTTACGCGCGCCGCGCCTGCGAGCGCGCATGGACAAGGAAGGGATGCGAAGGCCATGTCCGAGAGATCCGCAGTCGTGGTGGGGGTCGATGTCGCCAAGCGCCATCTTGATGTCGCTGCCTTGGGTGCGCGCCTGCCGCAAGCCCGCTTCACCAATGACGCCGAGGGTCAAGCGCAGCTCGCGGCGCTGCTGGCAGAGGCCGAGCCCGAACTCGTGCTCATGGAGGCGAGCGGCGGCTACGAGGCGGCGCTCGCCTGCGAGCTCGACGCCGCCGGCCTTCCCGTGGTCGTCGTCAACCCCCGTCAGGCGCGCGACTTCGCGCGCGCCATGGGCAGGCTCGCCAAGACCGACCGTCTCGACGCCCGTCTGCTCGCTGAGCTCGCCGCCGTGCTCGTGCGCCGCGACGACCTCTCGTGCTTCGTGCGCCCGCCCGCGGATCCCGAACGGCTCGACCTCGCGGCCCTCGTCGCTCGCCGCCGGCAGCTGGTTGCGATGCTGCTCGCCGAGCGCCAGCGCCTCGCGCTGGCGCGGCCCACGGTGCGTCCCAGCATCGAGGCGTTGATCGACGCCCTGCGCGCCCAGCTCGATGTGCTCGACGGCGAGATGCGTGAGCACGTCGCGAGCCACCATCGCGCCCTGGACGTGCTGCTGCAGAGCGCCAAGGGCATCGGCCCCACCAGCTCGGCGACGATCATCGCCGAGCTGCCCGAACTGGGACGGCTCGACCGTCGCCAGATCGCGGCTCTCGTCGGGGTCGCGCCCTACGCGCGCGAGTCGGGCGTCTGGGGAGGCCGGCGGCGCATCTCCGGAGGCCGCTCTCAGCTGCGCCGCACGCTCTACATGGCGACGCTCACGGCGACCCGCTTCAACCCGACGATCCGCGCCTTCTACGCACGCCTGCTCGCCGCCGGCAAGCTCAAGAAGGTCGCTCTCGTGGCCTGCATGCGCAAGCTGCTCTCGATCCTCAATGCGATGGTCCGTGACTCCCGCTCCTTCGATCCCTGGCTCAATCACGCTTGACGTCCAAGACGGTTACTCAGATCTCCGCCGCCGGGATGCACCATCCCTTGGGGATGTAGGCGCAGTAGGGCTCCTCGGCCAGGTAGTCCCCGGTCGCCTCGTAGGCGCGCGCGCGGCAGCCGCCGCAGACCCTCTTGAACTCGCACACGCCGCACTTGCCCTTGAGGTTGTCCAGGTCGCGGAGCTCGTTGAACAGGGGAGAGTCGCGCCAGATCTCAGGGAACGTCTGCGTGCGCACGTTGCCGGCGACCACGTCGAAGTAGCCGCAGCCCTGTACGTCGCCGCGGTGGCTGATGAAACAGAAGCCGATGCCGGCGAGACAGCCCCGACTGAGCGTGTCCATCCCGCCGTGGCTGTGCGGATGCACCTCGAGCTTGCGGCCCTGCGCCCTGGCGCGTTGCCGCATGACGCGCCAGTAGTGCGGCACGTCGGTCGGCTTCATGAACAGGTCGCTCTCCTGCTGGGCGTCGTACATCCACTCCAGGGCGCGCTCGTACTCCTCGGGCGGCAGTTCCTGCTCCTCCAGCTTCTTGCCGCGGCCGGTGGGGACCAGCATGAAGGGATGGAAACTGACGGCGCCGAGGTCCTCCGCCAGCTTGAGCAGGTCGGGCAGGTAGTGGGCGTTGAGCTTGGTGATGGTGCTGTTGATCTGCACCTCCACGTCCGCCGCGAGACAGTTGCGCACGCCCCGTACGGCGCCCTCGAAGGCGCCGGGGACGCCGCGGAACTCGTCGTGCTCCGCGGCGCTCGGGAAGTCGATGCTGATGCTGACGCGCGCGATGCCCACATCGTGCATGCGGCGCGCGACCTCGGGCGTCACCAGCGTGCCGTTGGGCGACATGACCGTGCGCAGCCCGCGGCCGATGGCGTGCTCGGCGATGTCGAAGATGTCGGCGCGCATGAGCGGATCGCCGCCGGTGAGGATGAGGATGGGGCGCGCGAACGAGGCGATCTGGTCGACGAGGGTGAAGCACTCCTCGGTGCTGAGCTCGCCCTCGTACGGGCCGTGGATCGCCGAGGCGCGGCAGTGCGCACACGAGAGGTTGCAGCTGCGCGT
>JAAYBE010000241.1 GCA_012719015.1 Actinomycetota bacterium | reverse complement strand
GACGTCGTCCGGAGCGACGTGCCGGACCTCCCTGATCAGCAGCGTCAGCACCAGCGCCAGCGCCGACGCGGCGGCCGAGGCCGCCATCGCCGCCGTGTACCCCCCGGTCGCGTCGTAGAGGGCTCCTCCGAGATACGCCCAGACCCCTCCGCCGATGTGGTGGACGGTCGTGACGAAGCCGCCCAGGAGACCCACGTTGGCGAAGCCGTAGAGGCGCCCCATGAGTGTGGTCGTGAGCGGCGCCGTGACCAGCATCGTGAACCCGAACCGGAGCGCCAGCGCCCAGAACGACCAGGCGGTCTGATAGCGGTAGGCGAGCACGAACAGGACCACGCGCAGGGCGAAGGAGAGGGCGATCGGGACGCGGTCGCCGATGAGGTCCGAGGCCGGACCCGCGAGGAGCACGCCACCGAGGCTGAGCAGGCCGAACCAAGCGAGCATGGCCACCGCCGTGGACGTGGGGATGCCGTGATCGGTCGCCATGGGCACGAGATGGGTGGTGAGCAGGAAGTCGCCGGCGCCACAGATGAACATGGCGACCGCGAAATACCAGAGCGACGCCGTGCGCATCGCCTCGCGCAGCGTGAGCGACCGCGGCCCCGTCAGCCCGTCGGCCGCCTCGGCCTGCTGTGCGTCGGACGGCGAGGTCACGGGCTGTGGCGAGCGAGCCTGCTCGCGTCCGTAAGGGAGCTTGCCGAGGTCCTCCGGGTCGCCCCGGAGCACGGCCGCGACGAGGACGACGTTCACGACGAGGGTCAGCAGGCCGACCCAGAACATCGTGCTGCGCCAGCCGTGGTCCAGGAGAAAGGCGGTCAGCAGCGGGACCAGCGCGAACTGGCCGAGCGAGATCCCCGCCACGGACAGACTGATCGCGGTGCCGCGGCGGCGCTCGAACCAGCGGCTCACGATGGCGCCGAACACGGGTGAGGTGATCCCGCCCGTGCCGGCCGCCGAGACGACCCCGTAGGAGAGGAAGAACTGCCAGAGACTGGTCATGCCGGCCATCAGCATCAGGCCGACGGAGAACAGGGCACTCGAGACGAGGAGCACCCACCGGGGCCCGTGACGGTCGTACGCGTGGCCCGCCACCAGGAAGCTCGCTGCGAACACGACCATGTTCACGAGGACGACGGCCGAGAATGCGCCGCGGCTCCAGCCGAAGTCGGCGATGACCGGCTTGACCATCACGCCGATCATCATGCGCGCGCCCGAGTTCAGGAACATGATGGCGAACGAGGCCGCGAGCACGTACCACGCGAAGGAGATCCTGGGTCTCGTTCCGGTCATGGCGACGTCCGCCCCTCCGCTCATCTGCAGTCACGACGGGCAGCATGGAGTCCCAGCGGCTCCGCGGGAGTATACGCCGGTCGACGCGCACGGGCAGCCGCACGGGACGGGGGCGCGCGACCGGCCCCAGGAGTTATGCTCAGTCGTGAGGGCACGCGGCCCGCGCGAGCCCCGCCCCAGCGAGCCGAGAGAGGGACGACGCATGGCCACAGAGGCGACATCCAAGCGCACGCGCGACCTCGGGATCCTCGCGCTCGTCGTCCTCGGCCCGGTGTGGGGCTACGGCTGGGTGGCCACCAAGGTGGCGCTCGACTTCTCGGACGCGCTCACGTTCGCGGCGCTGCGCGTGCCGCTCAGCGCCGCGCTCCTCTTCCTCGCCATGCTGGTGGCCCGTCGGCCGCTCCGTCCGCCGCCGCTCGGCTGGACGATGCTCGTGGGGTTGCTCCAGACCACGCTCTTCATGGGCCTGGTGTTGACCGCGCTGCACGACACCGGCGCGGGCCGGGTCTCGGTGCTCACCTACACGATGCCGTTCTGGCTGCTGCTCCTGGCGTGGACGTTCCTCGGCGAGCGGCTGCGCGGGGCGCAGTGGCTCGCCGTGACGCTCGCCTTCACCGGCCTCGTGCTCGTCGTGCGGCCCTGGGCGTTCGACGGCGTCGTCAGCGGCGTCCTCACCGTGCTGGGCGGCGCCTCCTGGGCGGCCAGCGCCCTCGTCGTCAAGCTCCTGCAGCGCCGCCACACGGTGGACGTGCTCTCGCTGACCGCCTGGCAGATGCTCCTCGGCTCAGT
>JAAYBE010000240.1 GCA_012719015.1 Actinomycetota bacterium | reverse complement strand
TGTCGGGCACCTGCGAATCTATCATCTCGACGAAGAGCTGCATCAGCGCCTCGACCTCCTCCCGCGGACGGTTCCAGTTCTCCGTGCTGAAGGAGTACACCGTCACCTCCCGGATGCCGAGGTCGAGTGCGTGCTCCAGTACGCGTCGCAAGGCCTTGGCGCCGGCCCGGTGCCCTACCGCCACCGACACTCCCCTGCTCTCGGCCCAGCGGCCGTTGCCGTCCATGATGATGGCGAGATAGCGGCAGGTGGCGCCGCCCGCCGCAGGCTCGGCGGCGCCCGGTGTCCTGCGCAGACGCCAGCCCGCCAGCCACTGCCGCAGCGAGGCCATGATGGATGTGGTCCGGAGCCGTGCGGAACGCCGGCTCAGACCTCGAGGATCTCCGCCTCTTTGTGCTTGAACAGCTCGTCCAGCTGACGGACGTGCTCGTCCGTGTACTTCTGGAGCTCCGCCTCCGCGCGCCGCTCGACGTCTTCGCCGAGCTCGCCCTCGTGCACCAGTTCCTTGAGGTCCTTCATGCAGTCGCGGCGCACGTTGCGCACCGCGACCTTGCCGTCTTCGGCCAGCCGGTGCACCAGCTTGACGAGATCGCGGCGCCGCTCCTCGGTGAGCGCAGGGATCGGCAGACGGATCACCTGGCCGTCGCTGCTGGGGTTGAGCCCCAGGTCGCTCTCCATGATGGCCCGCTCGATGCTCTTCATGGTCGTCTTGTCGAACGGCTGCACGGTGAGCAGTCGCGCCTCGGGTGCCGCGATGTTCGCCATCTGCTTGAGCGGCGTGAGGGTCCCGTAGTAGTCGATTTGGATGCGGTCGAGCAGCCCCACACTGGCCCGGCCGCTGCGCACCGTGTTGAACTCGTTCTTCACGGCCTCGACGGCCCGGCCCATGCGGTGCCTTGCGTCGGCGAGCAGCTCCTTGTCCACCGGTCCTCCCTTCGCCGGGGTCAGCCGGCGGCGGGCGTGCGCACCACGGTGCCCACGCGCTCGCCGCACAGTACGCGAACGACGTTGTCGCCGGTCATCTTGAACACGTGGATCGGCAGACGGTTGTCCATGCAGAGACTGAGCGCGGTCGTGTCCATGACCTTGAGGCCGCGCTCGATGGCCTCGAGGTGCGTGATCGTGGGGATGAACTCCGCCGACGGGTCTTTCTCCGGATCCGCGCTGTAGACGCCGTCGAAGCGACGCTTGGCCATGAGGAGCGCGTCACACTCGAGCTCGAGGGCGCGCAGCGCAGCCGCCGAGTCGGTACTGAAGTACGGGTTCCCGGTGCCGGCCGCGCAGATGACCACGCGTCCTTTCTCGAGATGACGCACCGCCCGCCGGAGGATGTACGGCTCGCACACGGCGCGGATCTCGAACGCGCTCAGCACCCGTGTGTCGACGCCCTCGTGCTCCAGGGCGTCCTGGAGCGCCAGGGCGTTCTGCACCGTGGCCAGCATGCCGATGTGATCACCGGTCGCTCGATCCATGCCGCCCGCGGCGGCGGCCATGCCGCGGAAGATGTTGCCGCCGCCGACCACGATGGCGATGTCCACATCGAGACCGCGGGCGACCCTGATGGTCCCGGCGATCGACTTGGTCGTCGCCGGATCGATCGCCCGCGCCTCGCTGCCCAGGGCCTGGCCGCTGAGCTTGAGCAGGACGCGGTGGAAGGCGCGCGTCTCGGACTCGCCTTCCATGCGGCTCAGCCCGCTACCGTCGTCTCGCCCAGCTGGAAGCGGGCGAACCGCCGCACCTCGACGTTCTCACCGATGACACCGACGAGGTCGGTGCGGACCTGCTCAATGGTCCGGTCCGGATCCTTGACGAACGGCTGCTCCATGAGACACGTCTCGCCGTAGAACTTCTCGAGCTTGCCGGCGATGATCTTCTCGACCACGTTCTCGGGCTTGCCTTTGACCTGGTCGGACTCGCGGTAGATGGCCTTCTCGCGCTCCACGACCTCCTCGGGCACCTCGTCGCGGGTGACCCACAGCGGCGCGGACGCGGCGACCTGCATGGCGAGGTCGTGGGTGAACTCCCTGAAGGGCTCGCTGCGCGAGACGAAGTCGGTCTCCACCCCGACCTCGACCAGCACGCCGATCTTGCCTCCGGCGTGGATGTACGAGTCCACGGCGCCGTCCTTGGTCACGCGCGAGCTCTTCTTCTGCGCCGTGGCGAGACCCTGCTTGCGCAGCTCGTCCAGCGCCTTCTCCGGGTCGCCGCCGGTCGCGGTCAGCGCCTTCTTGCAATCCATCATGCCGGCTCCGCTCTTGTCGCGGAGCTCTTTCACCAGTGCGGCGGTGATCTCAGTCACAGCACGATCCTTTCTTAGGGTCGGCGTCGTCGGTCGTCTCTCGCCCTCGTCACTCGGCCGGCTTGTCGGCCTCCGGCTTCTCGGCACCGGCCTTGGGCACCTCGGCCTTGGGCGCCTCGGCCTTGGGCTCGGACTTCTCGCCCTCGGGCTCCGCGGCGGGCTTCGGCTCCGCCTTGGGCTTCGCCTTCTCGGTGCTCGTCCTGGCCGCGGGCTTCGTGGCGGCCGGCTTCGTCCCGGGTTCGGACTTGGCCGCGGACTTCGCCGCCGGCGCAGGCTTCGGCTTCGGCGCTGCCGCCGGCTTGGTTGCCGGTTTGGCCGTTGCCTGCTGCGGCTTGGCCTTCTCGGCGGCGGCCTTCTCGGCGGCGGGCTTCTCGGCGGCGGGCTTCTCGGCGGCGGGCTTCGCCTCGGCCGCCGGCTTCGCCTTGACCGCTGGCTCTGCCGCCGCGGCCTCCGCCTTCTCGGCCGCTTGTGCCTCGGCGGCGGCCTTCTCGGCGGCGGCCTTCTCGGCGGCCTCGGCCTCCGCTGCCGCCACTGCCGCCGCCACCGCGGCCTCCTCGG
>JAAYBE010000239.1 GCA_012719015.1 Actinomycetota bacterium | reverse complement strand
CGCCGACGCCTACGCCGAGGACGCCAACGACGGCGTCCGCAAGCTGGACGCGCTGCTGGGCCACTGACGGTTCCGGCCGCGCCCCGGCCGCCGGGGCGCGCAGCACGCACGCGGGGGGCGGACCGGCGCGGCCGGGCCGCCCCCCGCGCGTTCCTGCTCACCGACACGCCGGGTCCGTGAGCTACAGGTTGAGACGCACGCCGTCCAGATAGCTGAGGCTGCGGCCGGCGCGCTCGATGTTGGGATAGCCCTCGCGCGCCATGAGGAGCCGCTCGAGTCCGAAGCCCAGTCCGACCCACGGGTCGACGATCCCCCAGTTGCCGTCGAGCGGGTGTGGCCCGAGGCCGGCGGAGCAGACTTCGGCCCCGGCCACGACAACGTCGATCATCGCCCCGTACACCTCGGACTCGGTGACCTCGAGATCGTACTCGGCCACGCCGGCCGCCGCCATGACGAGAGCGGCGAGCTCCTCGAGTCGGCCGCGGCCCTCCCGCTCCGGGCGTCCGAGCTCGACGAGGTTGAGCATCGTGAACTCGTTGAGATGGCTGGCGCCCTTGGTGTCACGACGGAAGCAGGGGCCGATCTCGAAGATGCCGAACGGTTTGGCCCAGTGGCGACCAAGCCGGCGCAGCAGAGTGTAGAGGTTGGGCGCCAGCATCGGCCGCAGGCAGCGCCCGTCGTCCAGCCAGAAGACCTGCTCGCGCAGCGGGTGGCCGTGTTCGACGCCCATCCGGCGGAGCGCGTCGGAGGAGATCATGAGCGGGGTCACGACGCGCACGAACCCGGCGCCGACGAGCGCCGCGCTGAGGGCGTGTTCCAGCTCCACGAGTCGCGGCAGGCGCGACCCGGTCCGCAGCTCACGCAGATGCTCCCGTCCGGCGCGCGTCAGGTCGTCCTGCAGGCGCGTGAAGGCGGCGTCGCGCGTGGCAGCGTCGACGAACCGCCCCTCCAGGAAGCCCGGGTCGGCGCCGAGCTCGCGCAGGCGCTGTTCCTGCGTCGCCGTGAGGCGGAGGCGCGGGGTGTCCGCCGCGTCGCCGGTCACGGCGCGTCGTCCCGGTACGGCGGGATGCGTGCGAGATAGTCGGCCAGGCCGCCGACCAGCGCGCGCGCCAGCTTCTCCATGCACCCCGGCTGCTGCGCCAGGTCCTCGTCGTCCGGGTTCGTGAGGAAGAGCGGCTCGACCATGAGCACGATGCCGCGCGCCTCGCGGAGCAGTGCGTAGTTGCGGCCGAACCGGCCGATCCAGGGGAAGCCGGCCGCCTCCATACGGGAGCCGATCGAGCACGCCAGGCGGCGTCCGTGTTCGGAGTAGTAGTGGCTGCGCTGGAAGTAATACGCGGTGCCTCCACGGGCAGCCGGCGACGCGTCGGCGTTGCAGTGCAGCGAGAGGAGGAAGTCGGTCGCCGCTCCGTTGGCGGCCTCGGCGCGCGCGTACACCGGGACGCGATCGTCTCCCTCGCGCGTCAGACGTACCCGGCAACCCTCCGCGCGCAGCAGTTCCGCGGTCCGCAGTCCGAGCGCCAGCGTGACATCCTTCTCGGCCAACCCGCCGGCCGAGGTGACGCCGAGGTCCGTCCCGCCGTGGCCCGGGTCGATGGTCACGGAGTTGCCGGCCAGGCTCCGTGCCGGGACGTAGCCGCCGTCCCGGTCGGGGATCTTCTTCCCCTCACGTCCCGACTCGGCCTTGCGGACCGCCTCCAGCTTCTTGAGCGTGCTCTCCCCCACGATCCCGTCCGCGTGGAGTCCCGCGTTCTGCTGGAAGTCCAGCGCGGCACGCTCGACCTCCTCGTCGTACACGCCGCGCTCCGGACCTGCATTGAACCCCAGCAGGTTCAGCTTGACCTGGAGCGACAGCACGTCGTCGCCGCGGAACGGGGGTTCGCGCAGGTAGAGCAGCCTGTCTCCGAGGGCGTAGCCGGACTCCACGAGCTCGCGCCATGTGTTGGCGCCGACGCGCGCGTCGGCGAGCAGGCCCCGTTGTTGCTGGAACGAGAGTACGGCCAGTTCCGTGTGCGGCCCGAAGAATCCGTCGACGCCCTCCCTGCCCAGCTCGAAGCCCTGGCTGTGCAGCCGGGTCTGGACGTCGAGGACTTCTTTGCCGCGGTCGCCGCGGGAGAGGTCGCGCACCGTGACTCCTGGTCGCATGCGGGGGGTACGGGTCACAGATTGTATACGACGACGAGGGTCCGGTCCGGGCGGCGACCGCGCCCCGTGAGGCGGGTTTGGCATTGGGTAGACGTTCTCCCGAGCGGCATGGACGCTCGTCACGGGACTGATGATGCGAGGAGGCGACATGGGACGGAGTGAGCCGGTGAGCGTGACGTGGAAGCAGGAGGGGCTGCTCTTCGACGCGGTCACCCCGCACGGGGCCTTCTCACTGGCCTCCGGTCTGGACGAGCCGGGTCAAGGTGTGACGCCCATGGAGGCACTGGCGACAGCCCTGGGCGCATGCACGGCGATGGACGTGGCGTCGATCCTGGGCAAGATGCGACAGCCGCTCGAGGGGTTCCGTGTCGACGTGAGCGGGGAGGTGGCGGAGGAGCATCCCAAACGCTTCCTCTCGCTCGAGGTGGTCTACCGCTTCAAAGGCGACCTGGACGAGAGCAAGGTCCGGCGTGCCGTCTCGCTCTCCGAAGAGCGGTACTGCTCGGTCGAGGCGACGCTCAGGCCGTCGGTGCCGATCAGCTCGCGGATCGTCATCGAGCGCTGAGCGGGTTCACACTACACGCACCGTGTTTACAGGAGAAGCAGCGGGGCGGTAGTATCGCGAGGACCGTCCGAACCGGAGGGAGAGCACGTGGACCGGGACCACGAGCTGTCGGCCGTCCTCGCCGACGACACCCGCTACCGCATCTACCGCTGGATCACCGAGAGGCCGTCGACCGATCTCACGGTCGCGGATGTGGCGGCCGCGTTCGGGCTGCATCCCAACGTGGCACGCATGCACCTCGGCAAGCTGGAGCAGGCGGGGTATCTGGTCACCGGTCTCCGAAGAGGCGCCGGAGGCGGCCGGCCGGCGAAGCTGTACCGGCTGAGCGATCTCGTCGTCTCGTTCGGCTTCCCCCCGCGCCGGTATGAGCTCCTCTCACGTCTGGCGCTGGAGGCGCTCGCCGCCGGCGGCACGCGGGCGGATGCGCTGCGGGTGTGCCGCGAGGCGGGGGCGACCGAGGGGCGGCGCAAGCTGGCAGCCGACGCCGACCTGCCCACCGACCCGGAGACCGTCACGGCTCTGGTCGCATCCGTGGCCGAGGAGCAGGGCCTGCTGCCGGAGGTGACGTGGAGCGCTGGCGGGATCAGCGTGCTGGTCAAGAACTGCAGCTTCCGCGAGCTCTCCGGCGCCGACCCGGATCTCGTCTGTGCGATGCACCGGGCCTTCCTGGAGGGCATCCTCGAGGTGATCACGGCGGGCCTCGGACGGCTGGCCGTCGATTCGGGAGCCGCCCGCATCAGCCGTGGGGACGATCGGTGTGAGCTGCGGTGCTCGTTCGTCGCGGCGGGGGAGTGAGAGGGACGTGCGGCCGGGTACTGTTGTACGGACGCAGGCGCACGAGGAGGGTACCGCCCTGACGGCCCAGGCGGGCATCCGTGACGGGTCCGTGGGAGACGCATGATGGATGTGGAGTCCTTCGACACCGCGTTGCTGCGCACGACCATCGGTCGGGCGCTGCGCCGCGGCGGCGATTTCGCCGAGGTCTTCGTGGAGGACCGCGAGAGTCTGGGGTTGCGGCTCGAGGACGGACGTATCGAGCAGACCAGCGGCGGCCGCGAGAGCGGGGCCGCGGTCCGTCTGCTCGCAGGCGAACGCACATACTACGCCTACAGCGACGCCGTCGATGAGGCCGGGCTCACGGCTGCCGCCGATGCCGTGGCCGCCGCCGTGTCGTCAGGCGCCGACGGCGTCTCGATCGTCGACCTCGGCGCCGTCTTCAGCGCCCCTGAGAAGCATCCCGTGCTCACGCCGCCGGCCGAGGTCGGCGCCGCCGACAAAGCGGCGCTGGTCCGGGCCGGAGACGAGGCCGCACGGTCGGTCTCCGGCGAGATCGTCCAGGCCGTCATCGGCTACGGCGACACACGTCAGCGGGTGCTGATCGCCAACTCGCTCGGTGACCTCGTCTACGACGATCGCACGCGGACGCGGTTCACGGCGCAGGTCGTGGCCCGGCGCGGCGATGTGATCCAGACCGGCCACGAGGCCGTGGGCGGCAGCGCCGGGCTCGAACTCGTGGACGAGGAGGGCGCCCGAGGCGTGGCGCGCACGGCCGCCGACAAAGCCCGCACCATGCTGGACAGCCGGCCGGCGCCCGTGGGCGCCATGCCCGTGGTGCTGGGCAACGGGTTCGGCGGCACCCTCTTCCACGAAGCATGTGGGCACGGCCTCGAGGCCGACGCCGTCGCCAAGGGCGCCAGCATCTACGCCGGCAAGATGGGCGCAGTGGTGGCGGCGCCGATCGTGAGCGCCTACGACGAGGGCTCCATCACCAACGGATGGGGCTCGCAGGCGTTCGACGACGAGGGCGTCCCCACGCAGAAGACGCTGGTCATCGAGGAGGGCAGGCTCGCCGGGTATCTCTACGACCGGCTGCGTGCCAGGGAGGCCGGCGCCGCCCCCACCGGCAACGGGCGGCGTCAATCGTACCGGCACATCCCCATCCCGCGGATGACCACCACTTACATCGCTCCGGGCCGTTCGACGCCGGAGGAGATCATCGCGGCCACGCGGCGCGGTTTCTACGCCAAGAGCCTGGCCGGCGGACAGGTGGAGCCGGCCAGCGGCAACTTCGTCTTCGGTGTCGCGGAGGGCTATCTCATCGAGGACGGCAAGATCACCGCGCCGCTGCGTGGTGCGACCCTGGTCGGCAACGGCATCGACATCCTCATGAAGATCGACATGATCGCCGGCGACTTCGAGGTCAAGACCGGCATCTGCGGCAAGGACGGCCAGGGGGTCCCGGTGGGTACGGGCCAGGCGACGCTGCGCATCGCCGAGATGACCGTGGGAGGGACGGGCTGATGTTCCCCGTCCTGGACGCAGTGCTCGAGCGGGCGCGCCGACAGGGCGCGGTGGACGTCGAGGTGTTCGGCGAGCGCTCCACCTCGCGACGCATCAAGGTCTTCCGCCAGGAGGTGGAGCAGCTCACGGCGGCCCGGAGGCGCGGCGTGGGCCTGCGCGTGTTCCGCGACGGAGCGGTGGGTCACGCCTACACCTCGGACCTCTCGGAGGACGCGCTCGACGACCTCGTGCGGCGCGCCCTCGACAACGTCGCGGTCAGCGACGCGGACGAGTACATGGCGCTGCCGCGGCCGCAGGGCGAGCCGGCGGACGTGCGCCCTTACGACTCCCGGCTGGCCGCCGCCACCGACGCGCAGCGCATCGCCGTTGCGCTCGAGGTGGAGGCAGCGGCGCTGGCCGCCGACCGGCGCGTCAAGCTCGTCGAGGACACGCTGTACGCCGACGGCGACGGCGAGGTGTTCATCGTCAGCACGGCCGGCGTGCGCAGGAGTTACCGCGCCGGCCAGTGCTACGCGTTCGCCTACGTCCTCGCCGAGGAGGGGGGACAGGTCGAGACCGGCTACTCCTATGGCGTGGGCCGTGCCCTCGAGGACCTCGACCCGCGGGCCGTGGGCGCGGAGGCCGCCGGCCGCGCCGCGCGCCTGCTCGGAGCACGCAAGTGCCCGTCGATGCGGGCGCCGGTGATCCTCGACCCCTTCGTCTCGGCGGCCTTCTTCGGCGTGCTCAGCAGCGCGCTCACCGCCGACGCCGTTCAGAAGGGCCGCTCGCTCTTCGCGGGGCGCGAGGGAGAGAGGGTCGCGGGGGACCTGCTCGAGCTGGTCGACGACGGCACGCTGCCCGACGGACCGGACAGCGCCCCGTTCGACGGCGAGGGAGTCCCGAGCGCCCGTACGCCGCTGATCGCCGGCGGCGTGCTCCAGGGCTTCCTCCACGACACGTACACCGCGCGCAAGGCGGGTCTCGCCAGTACCGGCAACGGCATGCGCGGCGGCTACTCCGGCCTGCCGCGGGTGAGCCCGAGCAACCTGGTGGTGGCCGGGCCGACGACGCCGCTGGACGAGATCGTCGCCGGCGTGGAGAAGGGCGTCCTGGTCACAGACGCGGTCGGTATCCACTCCGGCGCCAACCCCGTCTCGGGGGAGTTCTCGGTGGGTATCAGCGGCATCCTCATCGAGGACGGCGAGTTCACCACGCCGGTCCGCGAGGTCACCCTGGCGGGCGACATCGTCGGCATGCTCACCGGTGTCAGGGCGCTCGGCGACGATGCACGCTGGGTGCCGGCGGGCAGCATCCACACGCCGTCGGTGGTCATCGACGGCATGACCGTCGGCGGCACGTGACGCGGCCGGTGGCGGCCTCCCGCCACGTCGCGACGCGTCCGCCGCAGCGACCGAAGGGAGCGCCGTGAACGACCAGCGCAGCGAAGCCGGCGGACAGCGGGATGAGGGGGCGCCGCTCCGGGATCTCGGCCGGCGCCTGCTCGAGGCCAGTTACCTCGAGGGCGATTTCGTCCTCCGTTCGGGCCGGCGTAGCAGGTTCTACCTGGACAAGTACCTCTTTTCTACGCGTCCGGACCTGCTGCGCGACATCGCCGCCGGCATCGCCGCCAAGCTCCCGGCGTACGAGCCGTTCGACCTGCTCGCCGGACCTGAGCTCGGCGCCGTCGCCATCGTCACCGCCGTGTCGCTCGCCAGCGGCAAGCCGTTCCTCATCGTGCGCAAGGACGCCAAGGGCTACGGCACCGACAAGGCCATGGAGGGTACGGCCGAGCCGGGGCAGAGGGTGGTGATGGTGGAGGACGTGGTCACGTCGGGCGGCGCCGCGCTCATGGCCGCCGAGAAGCTGCGCGCGGCCGACCTGGAAGTGGGCGCCCTCATCTGCGTGGTCGACCGCGAGGAGGGCGGCCGTGACCAGATCGAGGCCGCCGGCCTCGTCCTGGACCCGTTGTTCACGGCCACCTCGCTCGGGATCAAGAGGCCCGGCTGAACGGCGGTGCCGCGCGCGGGCGTCAGGCGACCACTCGGAGTGTGGCCAGCGTGCGGTCCTCGGGGCCGTGCACCTTGAGGCCTGCGCCGCCCGCCTCCCGCAGGTAGGTGACGATCTCGGGCGAGATCTCCTCGCCCGGTCCGAGGACGGGGATACCGGGCGGGTAGGGCGTGACCATCTCGGCGCTCACCTCGCCGGCGCACTCGGTGATGGGTCTGGCCACCGTGGGCGCGAACACGGCCTCGCGCGGCGACAGCACCTGGCGGGTGAAGCGCGGCGTGCGGGCAAGGAGGCTGGAGCAGGCGGAGCCGCTCTTGCCGGCCGCGTCTCCGTGGCGCGTCGCCAGGTCGCGCAGTGAGCCGACCAGCAGCTCGAGGTCCTCACGCCGGTCGCCGAAGGTGACGTTGAGCACCACGTTCAGGGAGTCGGCCGCCTCTACCGCGATACGATAGTCGTCGCGCAACAGCGTCTCGAGCCGGTAGCCGCTCACGCCGAGGTCGCAGGCCGAGACGGTGAGCCGTGTGGGATCGAACTCGGCCACGCCTCCCTGGGACAGGACTTCCGTGCCGAGGCAGCGCAAGCCGGGGAGCGCGCGGATCTCGGCGCGCGCCCATTCGGCCAACTCCGCGGCGCCGCGCCAGAGCCGCGCGCCGTGCACGGCCATCTGCTGCCGCGCCGCGTCGATGCTCGCATACACGAGCGCCTGCGGGCTCGTGCTCTGCGTGAGCCCCACCATGGTGTCGAGTCTCGCATGGTTGATGCGCTCGCCGCGCGCCATCAGCACCGACGACTGTGTGAGGCCGCTGATGAGTTTGTGGGTGCTCACCACAGCGGCGTCGGCGCCGGCCGTCATGGCGTCGACCGGCAGTTCGGGGCAGAAGCGCAGGTGCGGGCCCCACGCCTGGTCGGTCACGAAAGGGATGCCGGCGTCGTGGGCGAGCCTGCCGATGGCGGAGAGATCCGCGCCCAGCCCGTTGTAGGTCGGCGAGGTGACCAGCACTGCCTTCGCGTGCGGTGCCCGCTCTATCGCCGCGCGCGCATCTTCGCTCGACACCTGGAGCGGGATGCCCCAGGCGGAGTCGATGACCGGCTCCATGTAGACGGGTGTGGCCCCGGTGAAGATGAGCCCCGCCAGGAGCGACTTGTGCGCGTTGCGCGGCACGATCACGGCATCGCCCGGACCGCACAGGGTGAGCAGGAGGGAGTGGATGCCGCTGGTGGAGCCGTTGACGAGGAACCAGGCGCGGTCTGCTCCCCAGGCTTCGGCGGCGTAGTCCTCGGCGAGCCTGACGAGGTGGGTGGACTCGCGCGTGTCCTCGACGCCGCCGGCCATGGCGAGGTCGACGGCGAGGGCCGCGTCGCCCATGAGCCGACGCAGTCCGTCCGGCGCGCCCTTGCCGAGCTTGTGGCCGGGGGTGTGGAACGGCGTGTATCCCGTGCTGCGGTAGCGCAGCGTGGCGTCCAGGTACGGCGTCTCCCGCTGGTCGTGTGGCACGTGTTCCTCCGTGGCCTCGGGGGTCCGGGCGCGGTGCGCCGGCCGGTGCCCGCAAGCATACCAAGGCGGGATGATAGACTCGATCTGTTTGCAGGGGGATCTCGGCCGCTGGAGGAGAGAGTATAACCCTCAACCAGACAGTGAGAGTCCGCTTCGCGCCGAGCCCCACCGGTACGCTCCACATCGGCTCGGCGCGCACTGCGCTCTACAACTACCTGTTCGCCCGTCACCACGAGGGGAAGTTCGTCCTCCGCATCGACGACACTGACGCGGCGCGCTCCCGGGCCGCCCTGGAGGAGAGCATCCTGGCTGACCTGCACTGGCTCGGTCTGGAGTGGGACGAGGGGCCGGACGTCGGCGGGCCCTTCGGTCCCTACCGGCAGAGCGAGCGGGCGGAGCGGCAGCGGGCGGCCGCGGACGGTCTGCTCGCATCCGGTCAGGCTTACCGCTGCTTCTGTCCCGAGGAGCGTCTGCAGGACCTCCGGCGGCGGGCGTTGGCGGAGGGACGCACGCCGCGCTACGACCGGCGCTGCCTGGCGTTGTCGGCCGACGAGGTGCGCCGTCGGGCAGACGCCGGCGAGCCCGCGGCGCTGCGTTTCAGAGTCCCCGCGGGCGAGGTCGTCGTGGACGACCTCATCCGCGGACGGGTGGTCATCGGCGCCGAGGCGCTGAGCGATCCCATCATCGTGCGTTCGGACGGCGCGCCGGGCTACAACTTCGCCACCGTGGTCGACGACCGCGATATGGGGATCACGCACGTGATCCGCGGCGACGACCATCTCACCAACACGGCGCGCCAGCAGCTGCTCTTCATCGCCCTCGGCGGGCCTGTGCCGAGCTGGGCGCACCATTCGATGGTGCTCGCTCCAGACGGCGGCAAGCTCAGCAAGCGTCACGGAGCGACCTCGGTCGCCGAGTTCCGCGACCTCGGCTATCTGCCGGCGGCGATCGTGAACTACCTCGCCCTGCTGGGCTGGTCGCACGGGGAGGAGGAGGTGCTCGACCTCGACCGACTCGTCCGTGAGTTCGACCTCGACGGCCTGTCGGCGAGCCCGGCCGTGTTCGACGCGGCCAAGCTCGACTGGCTCGATCACGAGCGCATCATGGCGCTGGCGCCGGACGAGCACAGGCGCCGCTTCGCTGAGCGGCTGCCGGCGGGCACGCCGCCACAGGCGGCGGCGGCGCTCGCGGCCGCCGCCCAGCCGTCGCTGGTACGCTACGGTGACGCCCCGGCCCTGGCGGCGGAGGTGCTCGCGCCGCCGCCGCCCCCGGACGCCCTGCGGGCGCGTGCGCTCGCGGCCGCCGCCCAGCTCGCTCACGTCCGTGCGTTGCGCGCCGCAGCGCCGGAGTGGCTCACGCCCGCCGCCGCCCGCGATCTTCTCGCCGCCTACCGCGCCTGGGGCACGGCGCGGGGCTGCACCGCCCGCGAACTGCTCATGCCGTTGCGCATCGCCCTGACGTCGGCGGAGCACGGACCCGAGCTCCCCTTCGTTCTGGCGGCGCTCGACCGCTCGAGCGTCCTCGCGCGGCTCGACCTCATCCTCACCGGACCCGGTGAGTCCACCCCCACGCCAGGAGACCCGTCGTGATCCGCCTCTTCAACTCACTCACCCAACAGAAGGAGCCGTTCGAGCCGCGGGACCACGGCAAGGCCGGCATCTACTGCTGCGGCCCCACGGTCTACAACCTGGTGCACGTCGGCAACGCGCGGCCCTACGTCACCTTCGCGGTGCTGCGCTCGTGGCTGGCGCACCGCGGTCTCGACGTGACCCTGGTCACCAACATCACCGACGTGGACGACAAGATCATCAACAAGGCGCACGAGGAGGACCGCGACCCCGCGGCGGTCGCCGACCACTATACGGCCGCCTACGTCGAGGACACGGACCGTCTCGGCATCCCGCGGCCGGACGTGGAGCCCAAGGCCACTGAGACGATCGCCGAGATCATCGACCTGGTCCGCGAGCTCATCGACCGCGGTCACGCTTACGAGGCCGACGGCAGCGTCTACTTCAAGGTGCGCAGCTTCAGTGAGTACGGCAAACTCAGCGGCCAGCGCATCGACGAGCTCGAGGAGGGCGTGCGCATCGACGCGGAGCCGGGCAAGGCCGATCCTCTCGACTTCGCCGTGTGGAAGGCGGCCAAGCCGGGCGAGCCCTCCTGGGAGAGCCCCTGGGGCGAGGGTCGGCCCGGCTGGCACATCGAGTGCTCCGCGATGGGGCTCCGCTACCTGGGCGCCGGGTTCGACGTGCACGGCGGCGGGCGTGACCTGATCTTCCCGCACCACGAGAACGAGATCGCCCAGAGTGAGGCCGCCGGCCTGCCGTTCGCCAAGGTGTGGATGCACAACGGCATGATCCGCAGCGGCGGCGAGAAGATGGCCAAGAGCGTGGGCAACATCTTCCTGCTGCGCGAGGTGCTCGACCGTTATGAGCCGGCGACGGTGCTGACGTACTTCCTGACCACGCACTACCGCAGCCCGCTCGAGTTCAGCACCGCGAAGCTGGACGAGGCGAAGGCGGCGCACGAGCGGCTCGCCGGCGCGCTCGCCGACATCGATTTCCGCGTCGCCAACGCCGGACGCGCGACGGCGCGCGGCGAGTGTCCCGACCTGGCCCTGCGCGCGGAGGCGGCGCGTCTCGCCTTCGCCGAGTGCATGGACGACGACCTCAACACCGCCGCCGCGATCGGGGAGCTGTTCGCCCTGGTGGGCGAGATGCACCGCTACCTCACCGACGTGGACCGGGGCGGGGCGCCGCTCGACACCGAGGCGCTGCTCACGGTGGCGGCGGTCCTGCGCGAGTCTCTCGGCCTGCTCCTCATCCCCGTCCCGGCGGCGAGCGCGGGCCTCACGGGCGTCGGGACGGTCGCCGGGCCGGAGGCGGACGCGTGCGCCACGGGCGGCGTCCCGCTCCTGCCGGCCGCGCGGCTCGCGCAGGAGGGCCGGTGGGACGACGTCGCGCTGGTCTACGCCGACAGGCTCGCCTG
>JAAYBE010000238.1 GCA_012719015.1 Actinomycetota bacterium | reverse complement strand
GGCCGGCGCACCCGGAGTACGCGAGCACGGTCTGGCTCACACCCGGGCTGCGTGACCGGCCTGAGTACGACGCGCTCCTCGTGCACGCCGGCCTGCTCTCCGAGGGCCTCTCGAGGCTCGCCGCCGCCGCGGCGGCGGCCGGCGAGCTCCTTCCGGAGGACCATCGCGAGCACTCCATCCTCGTCGTCCTGGCCGACGACGCCGCCGCGGCGGCGGCACTGCTGCTCGACCTGCCTGAGGGGCGCGATCCCGAGACGGTCTCGTGGGCGGAGCTCGAAAGCGCTCCGCGTGTCGCCGCGGGAGCGCCGCGGTGGGCGTTGACACGCTCCCCGCTCACCCCGGCGGCCGGCATCCGCGAGGTCCTCTGGGGACGTCTGCGCAGCGCCGTGCTCACCAGCGCGACCCTGACGGCGGCCGGGTCGTTCTCCTACTTCCGCGAGATGACCGGGATCACCGGCGACGTCGACGCCCGCGAGCAGGTGTTCCCCTCCCCCTTCGACTACCGTCGTCAGGCGGTCCTCGTGCTCGAGCACGCCCCCGGAGACGCGTGGAGGCCGGACGAGCTCGCCGTGCGCCAGGGCGAGCGCCTGAGGCAGATCGCCCAGGTCACCGGCGGCCGCACACTGGCGTTGTTCACCAACACCCGCGACATGCACCGCGTCGCGGCCGCCGTGGGCGAGCATATCGAGGACGACGGCGTCCTCGTGCTCGCCCAAGGCCTGCACGGCAGCGCCGCGAGCCTCGCCGAGGAGTTCCGCACGCACCCCGAGACCATCCTGCTGGGGGTGGACACCCTGTGGACGGGACAGGACTTCCCCGGCGACACGCTGACCTGCCTGGTCATCGCCAAACTGCCGTTCCCGCGGCTGGATCCACTGGTGCGCGCCCGCGAACGGGCCTGCGCGGCCGCGGGGGAGCGCTGGTTCGAGCGTTTCTACCTGCCGGAGGCCGTCCTCAAGTTCAGGCAGGGCTTCGGCCGGCTCATCCGGACCGAGACGGACACGGGCGTGGTCGTGGTGCTCGACCACCGCCTCACGCAGAAGGCCTACCGACCGGACTTCCTCGCCAGTCTCCCGGACATGGAGGTGGTGGAGGCGCCGCCCGCCCATGTCGCCGCCGTGGTCGACCATCATCTGCGGCGTCTCACGGCCGCACGGGCGCCCGACGGCCGCGCCGCCATCGACGCGTCGGACGAGGCGCACGCTACCTGAGCAGCCTGCCGCCCCCGCGCGCCTGCCTGGCCCCGACGCGCTTGACGAAGCGCGCTCTGCTACGCTTGCCGCAGTGGGGGCACGTGAGGTTCTTGTAGCTGTAGTAAGTTCCGTCCGGGTTCTTCCCCACGGCCGACTGGGTGAAGAAGTTGACCGTGGTCGGGACCTGGAAGGCCTTGCCGCACTCGGCGCACACGTATCCCGAGCTGCGCGACACCAGGCTCATGTACATCCACAACCCGGCCAGGACGAGGAGGAGCATGGGCCAGAAGCCCTTCCACGGGTACACCACGAGGACGGCGACGAGGATGACGCCGAGGAAGACGCCGAGCTTCCACACGGTGCCGACCCAGTCGTGCCGGGTCCGATCGACGTAGCGGGCCACAGGCGTGCCTTTCGTGTGCGGAACGGACCGGCCGCGCCTCCCGACGCGCAGCGGGGATCAGCCTCCTGCCGGCCCGGCCCAGTAGCTGATGAGAGTGAAGATGCCGAAGAGCGCGGCCAGCACGACCACGACGAACGCGAGCGTGGAGAAGAACCCCACGAACCAGCCCCTGACCTTCATCTGCGCTCCTGTGGTCGTGTGCCTGAGCACGCCCGACGCGCGGGCGCGCAGACCACAGTATGCCGGGAAACCCGGGCGCCGCTCAAGTCCGCGGCGGGACGGCCGATGGACCTGACGGGCGCCGCTCGCCGCCCGACCGCCGCAGGCGCCGACGCCCGCGGCCGCAACGACCCACGAGGAGGAGCACTTCATGGACGTGACGTTCGAGAACGGACCCGCCTTCACCGTCGCCGTGGCGAGGATGGCCCCCGGAGAACAGATCCGTTGCGAAGGCGGCGCCATGCTCAGCATGACCGCCGGGACGCAGATCGAGACCTCCACCCAGGGCGGCATCCTCAAGGGCCTCAAACGGTCGCTCTCGGGCGAGTCCTTCTTCATGAACACCTTCACCGCCCCCGCCGGGGGCGGCGAGATCGTCCTCTCCCACTCACTGCCCGGCGACATGTCGTACATCGACCAGCAGGGCGACACCTGGCTCTACCACCGGGACGGCTTCGTCGCCAGCGAGATGGGGATCGACCTGGACACCAAGTGGGGCGGCCTCAAGGGCGCGTTCGGCGCCTCGTCCTTCTTCGTCGTGAAGTGCACCGGCCACGGCAAGGTGATCTTCGCGACCTACGGCGCGCTGCGCCGCGTGGACCTGCAACCCGGGGAGCAGTACGTGGTGGACAGCGGCCACCTCGTCGCGTGGCACGAAGCCATGCCGATCCAGATCCAGAAGGTCGGCGGCTACAAGTCCTTCTTCTTCTCCGGAGAGGGGTTCGTCGCCACCCTGACCGGACCGGGCACCTTCTTCACCCAGACGCGCAACGAACGCGCCTTCGTCGACTGGCTGATCCCCTATCTCCCCAAGAGCAGCAACTGAGGCAGCCGCCCAGCCGGCCGACGTCCCCGGCCGCGTCCGTCCCGCGACGGTCGTCCCCGCCGCCGGACGGGTACCAGATCGGTACAACCGTCCACAGGGGAGGTCGGAGATGACACGGGACGACCATGGGTCCCGGAGCCGGCCGGCGCGGGCGCGCCAGGTGCGTGAGCTCCGGCAGGGCCCCCGGATCACGAAGCAGGCACCGCGCTCGTGGACGAACAAGACCATGCACCGGCCGGCGACCAGGATCGGCGAGATCAAGCACGGGAAGCCGTGATGCACTGGGGCCGCCGCGCCGGCCGGCGGGGCGTCCGGGGCGCCGCGCAGGCATCCCCGGCAGCGACCCGACGGCCGCGCGGCGGCGCTCAGAAGGTCAGTCTCCGGAGCGCCCAGGCCATGGTGCGACCCAGCGTGGCCATGGTCGCCATGCCCTCCCGGTCGTGCTCGACGTCGCCCTTGTCGGCGCCGACGCCGAGGCTCCAGTAGCTCGAGCCGACGACCAGCATCTCATTGATCAGGAACCAGTGGTTGATGCTGTCGAAGGCGTGGATGGCGCCGCCGCGCCGGGCGGCGACCACGGCGGCGCCCACCTTGCGCGCCAGCGGGTTACCGCTCTTGCGCGTGGCGTACCCGGCCCGCTCCATCAGCGCCTGCGTGGTCGCGGTGCAGTTGGCGTAGTAGGTCGGCGAGGCGATGATGATCCCGTCCGCCTCGAGCATCCGTGCCACGCAGTCGTTTAGCCCGTCGTCCTTCACGCCCGAGCAGGTGTTGTCCCGGGTCTCGGCGCACTTCAGACAGGCCGTGCATCCGCTGAACCGCTTGTCGTGGAGCTGCACCAGCTCCGTCTCGATGCCCTCCGCCTCGAGCTCCGCGAACACCCTCCTCACCAGGATGGCCGTGTTGCCGTCCTTGCGCGCGCTGCCGTTGAACGCCACCACCTTCATCAGGACCCCCTTGTCGTGGACCTCGCGCGGGTCCGCAAGGCCCGTGGGATGTGATCGTCGTCGCCGGTCACAGGCGCGGTGCCGGCGCGCAGGCCGCCATGCGCCGCCGACCGCCACCGTCGACGGGGCGGTTCACGACGCCGTCTCTCCCGCCGCGAATCGATGCGCCACACGCACGAGGGCGAGTGTGTCGAGCTTGCAGTACTCGCGCAGGGAGCGCTGCAGAGCCGCGCGGCGGTCCTCCGTCGTGGCCGGGTCGGCGGCTTCGTGGTAGGCGGCCTGAGCCGACAACCCGTCCTGGACCTCCTTCAGAAG
>JAAYBE010000237.1 GCA_012719015.1 Actinomycetota bacterium | reverse complement strand
TCCAGCCGCGCGAGCTGGGCGGCGTTGAAGAGCACGGTGTCGCAGTCGCCGCCCTCCACGCCGCCGGCCAGCAGGATGAGGTTGGGACGCACGGCGTCGATCTCGCCCAGGTCGTGCCCCCGCAGGCGGCCGGCGGTCTGGTACTTGACGACCGCGCCGGCCCCGAGCGCCGCCTCGCGCGCGGCCCTCGCCGTCATCCGCCGTGTGAGGCCGTGGACGGTCATGCGCAGGCCGCCGGCGGCGGAACTGGTCGCCAGTGTGACCTCGGGGACCACGGGGCGGCCGAGCGCCGCCTCGAGCTCGGCCCGGGCGGCGCTCACCCCGAGGGTGACGTCGCCGGCGGCGACCGACGTGGCGGCCACCCCCTGCCCCACCACACGGGGCGTCGTGGCCGGATGGTCCCGCAGTCCGGCGAAGGCGGAGACGACCGTGGTCGTGGAGCCGATCTCGGCGACGAGCGCGTCGACCCGGCACGGGGACGGGCCCTGCGTCTCCCCCGCCCCGCTCCCCGCGCTCGTCGCCCTCGCCACGGTCGGCCTCACATGCCGCGCTCGCGCATCGTCTCGACGATGAACGAGGCGACGTTGATGCCCGCCGTGCCGCGCCCGAACCCGGCGTCCATGCCCCAGCCGCGGGCGAGTTCGTCGGTGACCTGGGTCCCGCCGCTGATGAGCAGCAGACGGTCGCGGACGCCCTTCTCGACGGCGAGGTCGGCGAGCTTCTCCATGTTGCTGCGGTGCATGTCGCCGTGCGTGATGATGGTGCTGATCAGCACCACCTGCGCGGCGTGCTCGATCGCCGCGTCCAGCACCTTCTCGACAGGGACGCTGGTCCCCAGGTACTCGCACGAGAAGCCCCACTTCTCGAGCCCGCCGTGCTTGATGTCGATGATCTCGCGCATGCCCACGGAGTGCTCGTCCTCGCCCACCGTGGCGGCCACGCACTTGAGGCCCTTCTCGGCCACGAACGCCTTGATCTCCTCGTCCTGCATGACCACCGGCTCCGGCGGGATGACGAGGCGGGCCGGGTCGACGACCACGTCCAGCCGGCCCTTCATCTCGATCAGCGTGCCCTCCGCCGGATGCATGACCTGCCGGTTGATCACCTCGCACTCCTGCAGGTTCATGGCCCTGCCGAACTCGAGCGCCGCGAACTCCGCGACCCGCGGCGCCGCCGGCAGGAACAGGGTGACCACGACCCAGCCGTCGGCGGCCCACTCCACCTCCGGCTTGATGAGGCCCCGCTCGCGGATCTCCTTCGTCTGCGCGAGCCGCACGTCGACGTTGTCCTCCGGGTCGAGCTCGTCGATGTACGGCACCTTCTCGATGTCGCACAGCGTGCAGCCGCCGATGAGGTCGCAGGGTCTCGTCGCGCCGGCCGGCGCGTGCGGGCCGCCCTCGGCGTCGCACCCGTCCGGCAGATGGTTCACGCCGAAGTGGTGGCAGACGGGCGCCAGGTAATCGTCGGCCCGCGGCACGATGCTGCCGGCCGCCACCCCGCCGTCGCTCTTGCGCGCGATGCCGTCGTCGTGGGTCTCGGG
>JAAYBE010000236.1 GCA_012719015.1 Actinomycetota bacterium | reverse complement strand
CGACACGACCTTCGCGGTCCTCGGCGAGAGGGTGCGCGACTGGCGGCAGACGGAGGCCGACCGGCGACCCTGACTGCCGCGCCGGGCGGCTCCCGGAGGGTGAGCGGTTCAGACCCGGCGGTGCGCGTTCACTCTCGGATCGCGTCGTCGAGCAGCAGGACCTCGTGACCGGACCCCGCGAGCGCTCGCGCGAGGCGCGCGTCGGCCGTCAGGAGCGTCCCTGACTCCGATGCAGCGAGAGCGACGTACTCCGCATCGTGGGCGGAGATCCCCCGTGCCAGCGCGAGGTCGAGTGCCTCCAGATGCACCCCGGGCAGGGAGATACGCTCTGCCGGAAGCCGCAGCAGGGCGATCAACGCCGAACGGGCCTCATCGACGCCGATCCTGCCGCGGCGGACCGCCTTCACCAGCCCGTTGGCGCATTCCACGTCGAAGAGGGCGGGCGCCAGCAAGCGAACGGGGTTGCTCGCGACGACGGCGAGGACGTCCGCCGCCCGCCGCCCCGCCGGCTCTTCAAGAGCGAGCGTGAGCGCAGTGCTCGCGTCGAGCACGAGCGGTCCGTCAGGGATCGAGGATGTCACCGCGGGATTCCCTGATCAGATCCGCGGCGTATCCTTTAGGGACCGGACCCCCGCGTGTGCGGACCGCCGCAAGGCTCTCGAGCACGTCGTTCATCAGCGCCGAACGGTCGCGCGTGGCGACTCCCTGCGCGAGGATGTCGATCACTTCCGCCGACAGCGAGCGGTGCTGCTCGGCTGCCAGATGCTTGAGACGCTCGTAGAGCTCGGGCGGCACATTGCGGACATGCAGGATAGCCATGGATCCGGTCCTTTCCTCACACGGAACGTACCCCGCTTGGTTGCATAGTGCAACATGACGTGATCGCGCGCGCGACGGCACCGCCTGAAGGCCTCCTCAGCCTGGATCGGGCTTGCGCCGAGTCTCGCTTCCCATGGCCGGCGGCGACAGGATGACGAAAGCCGCGGCGGAGTGACGATGCTCCTTCGTCACCGCGCCGCGGCCGAACGGTCGAGCGGCGCCGCAGCCACCGTGGTCGCCAACGGCCGCGGTCAGGCCTGGCGTGCGTAGGCGGCGCGACCCTGCTCGTAGAGGTCGCCGCCGTAGCAGTCCATGACGACGATGGCGGGGAAGTCGACGACCTCGAGCCGCGCCACGGCCTCGGCGCCGAGCTCGGGCCAGGCGATGACCTCGTTGCCGACGATGCGCCTGGCCAGCAGGGCGCCGGCGCCGCCGGTGGCGGCGAAGTAGACGGCGCCCTCGTCCTGCATGGCCTGCTTGACCTCGGCCGAGCGCAGCCCCTTGCCGATCATGCCCTTGAGGCCGTGCCGCATGAGCAGCGGAGCGTAGGCGTCCATGCGGCCGCTGGTGGTGGGTCCGGCCGAGCCGATCACGTTACCGGGCTTGGCCGGACTCGGCCCCATGTAGTAGACCACCGCGCCCTGCAGGTCGAACGGCAGCTCTTCCCCGGCCTCGATCAGCGCCACGAGCCGCTTGTGGGCGGCGTCGCGCGCCTGGTAGACCACGCCGCTGATCTCCACCGCGTCCCCGGCGCGCAGATCCCTCACCGCTTCGTCCGTCAGGGGAGCGGTGATCCTCTTGACTGCCATCTCTCCTCCCTCAGAGCGTGACGGACTTGTGCCGCTGCGCATGGCACTGCACGTTCACGGCCACCGGCATGCTGGCGAT
>JAAYBE010000235.1 GCA_012719015.1 Actinomycetota bacterium | reverse complement strand
GGTCGGCGCCACCGGGGGCCTCGGGCCGGCGCAGAGGGTCGACGCCGCGCTGGAGACGCTGTTCCCCGGCTACTTCGCCATGGTCATGGCCACCGGGATCGTGTCGATCGGCGCGCAGCGCGTCGGCTTCCATCAGCTCGCCCTGGCGCTCTTCTATCTGAACAACGTGCTCTACGCGGTCCTGTGGTCCCTCCTCCTGGTGCGTATCGGCCGGTTCCCCCGGCGGATCCTGGCCGACCTGGGGGACATCAACCGCGCCCCCGGCTTCCTCACCATGGTCGCGGGGACCGCGATCCTCGGCAATCAGTACATCCGGCTGAGCGAGACGAAGGGGGTGGCCCCGGTCCTGTTCTTCGCGGCCGCCGCCCTCTGGCTGCTGATCCTGTACGGGCTCCTCTCGCGGATGGCCTTCGGCCGCGAGGGCCGCCCGTTCGAGAAGAGGGTGGCGGGCTCGTGGCTGCTGCTCACCGTGTCGACGCAGTCGCTGGCGGTGCTCGCCGTGCTGGCCGTGGACCAGCTGCCCCTCCCCACGGCGACCTCGCTCCTGCTGGCCCTCGTCATGTTCCTGCTGGGCGGGTTCCTGTACCTGATGGTCATCCTGATGATCTTCCGCTACTTCATGATCGGGCCGGTCACGCCGGAGTCGTTCTCACCCGACTTCTGGATCACCATGGGCGCCTGCGCCATCACGACCCTGGCGGGGTCTCTCATCGTGCAGAACGTCCATCTGGACCCCGTGCTCACGCGGCTGGCGCCGTTCCTCGAGGGCTTCACGCTCTTCTTCTGGACCACGGGCAGCTTCTGGGTCCCGCTGCTGCTGGTGGGCGGCGTCTGGCGCCACCTGCTGAGGCGCCTCCCCCTCGCCTACGAGCCGCGCTACTGGTCCCTCGTCTTCCCTCTGGGGATGTACGCGGCGTCGACCCTCGAGCTGGCGAAGGCGACGGCTCTGCCGCTGACGGGCCTGGCGCACGGCTTCGTCTACGCCGGGCTGACCGCCTGGACGCTCACGTTCCTGGGGGTCCTGCTCGCCGTGGCGCGGGTGCTGCGCGGGACCCGGCGAGGTCCGGGCACCTGAGCGGCGGGGGTCGGCGGGCGACGGTGGCCGGGACGGCACCGGGAGGGCGCCGACTTGTTCACCCGGCGCCCTCCCGGCTCACTGCATGCTTCTCCGCGCGCGCCCCTCGTCCGGGGCCGTCGGCGCACGCACGCGTCACGGCTCCAGCGCCACGGGCGCCGGCCTCACTTCACGACCAACTTGTTGACGCCGGTCTTCGTCTGCGGGTTGCCGGCCGCGTCGACCGCCGTTACGTAGAACTTGTAGGTCTTTTTGGCCAAGGTGCAGCGGAACCGGTAACTGAGCAACGTGTTGACCTTCCTGCTGCCGAGCTTGAAGGTCTTGACCTTCTTGCCGCCGAGCGTCTTGACGGTGATCGTCACCTTGGCGGTGCCGGCGTTGGGCTTCCCGTCATCGACCCGGTACTTCAGCGTGACATAGCTTTTTCGCCGGACGCTCGCTGATCTCGGTGCTTTGCACACGGGGCGGCGCGTGTCGATCCGCACCGTGCACCTGTTCACGGCCTCACGGTTGCCGGCGTTGTCCTCGGCGAAGTACTCGACGGTGTGGACGCCGTCGTTGGTGTGCGTGGCGGGGGCGGCGACGACACATGATTCGCCGAGCTGCCAGAGGCCGCCGTCGACACGGGAGGTGACCCGGGCCACGCCGCTCCTCTCGTCGTGCGCCGAGAAGGTAACCCTGACCGGCACGCGCGCCCACCCGGGGGGCGCGTCGTCCGTGCTCTCGGGGTCGATCGTGTCGACCCGCACCGTGCAGCTCCTCACGGCCTCACGGTTGCCGGCGTGGTCCTCGGAGAAGTACTCGATGGTGTGGGGACCGTCGTTGGTGTGGTCGTCCGGCGCTGCGACGGTGTGCGACGTGCCGAGCTGCCAGAGGCCGCCGGCGGCGCGCCACGTCGTGCGCGCCGCGCCGCTCTCGGCGTCCGTCGCCGCGAACGTCACCGTGATCGGCAGGTGCGACCATCCGGCGGGGGCATTGTCGGTCGTGACCGGCGGCGTCGTCTCCGGCGCGGACCGCAGTGCGACGATCGCCAGGCGCCGTCCCGTGGCCCAGACGCGAGGCTCACCTTTCGGGGTCACGACTGCGTCGACGTCCTCGAACCAGGGGTGTGCGCCGGCGGTCTGGAGCACCCACGTGTCGCCGCCGTCGTGCGTAACCAGAACCCGCCCCGTGCTGCCGACGATCCAGCCGTTGAGCCGGTCGACGAAGGCGACGCCGGTGAAGTCGGTCTGCGGCGCCCAGACGAACGGGTGCTGCTTGACCCACGTCTGACCGCCGTCCTCGGTATGGATGATGGTGCTGGCCGCACCGACCGCCCAACCGTGGTCACGGTCGACGAAGTCGACCGCATGGAGGTCGAAGCCGACGCCGGAGGATTGCGCGGTCCAGCCGAGCAGCGGCCCGTGGCCGTCGGGATCGGAGCCGCCGCTGCTCGTGGCGAAGATGTTGCCGCGCTCGGCGACCGCCCAGCCGTACTGTTCGTCGACGAAGTCGACGGCCTGGAACCAGACCGGGGACTCGACGGGCTGCTGCGTCCAGGACACCCCGTAGTCGACGGTGTGGAAGACGCGACCCTGCCTGCCGACCGCCCAGCCCTGCGAGGGCGAGACCATGCATACGCCCTCGAGTTTGGTGAGGTCGCCCGGACCGACCTGCCGTTCGACCCATGTGTGTCCCCCATCGGCGGTCGTTGCGACCCTGCCGTATTCACCGACCGCACACCCGTAGGTGCCGTCGGCCATCGACACGTCAAGCAGAGTCTCGGAGCACACCGCCGACGGGAGCCTCACCCATTGGTCCCCGCCGTTCTCGGTGTAGAGGGCGACGCCCGACATGCCCACGGCGACGGCCTTCTGGGGGTCCACCACGGAGACCGCTTCGATCGTGCGGTCGGTCGCGCCGCTCCGCGCGAGGAAGTTCATGCACCCGTCGGTAGACACCGTGATGGCGCCGTTGTCGCCGACTGCGACGGCGTGCGTGGGGACCTCTTCGTCCCAGGCCACGCCGTACAGCCAATCGCCGCCCTGCGTCGAGACGATCGTCCAGTCCTCCGACGGCGTGTTCAGGACGGCCGTGCCGCCCTCACCGACGGCGACGACCGACGTCCCGAGCGCATCGACGTCGCTCAGCCAGAGGCCATTGACTTTGCGGACTTCCTCCCAGTGCTGACCGCCGTCCGTCGTGCCGTAGATGATGTCGCTCTCGCCCACGGCCCAGCCCGTGTCACTGTCGGTGAAGTCGATCCCGTAGAGGTCGCTGAAGCCGGCGTGGCCGACCCCCGTCCACGTGGAGCCGCCGTCGGTCGTCCGCGCGACGTAGCCGTCGGCGCCGCACGCCCAGCCGTGGAGCGGGTCGTAGAACGAGAGACCGTACAGCGGGGAGTCGTCGCTCACCGTGCGCGAGAGCCACGTCGCGCCGCCGTCCGTCGTCATCCGCACGAGGCCGTCGTCGCCGGCGATGAAGCCCTTCTGCTCGTCGACGAACTCGACCGCCCAGAGGTCGTCCTCGCCCAGCGTGCGCACGGTCCACGTGCTCCCGCCGTCGTCCGTCGCGAGATAGGTGCCGTCGCGCCCGACCACGTGGCCCTTCAGCTCGTCGGTGAAGTCGACGGACGTGAGGCCGACGTCGATCGCGGGGCCTGAGGAGGCCCAGGAGATGCCGCCGTCGTCGCTGCGCAGGAGCGTCCCGGCGGCGCCGACCGCCCACACGGCTCCCTCCGGCGCGACCTCGACGTCGTAGAGTCGGTTGCCCTGGGGGAGCGGGGACTGCCACTCCCACACGCCGCCGCCGACCGCGAGACCAGCGAGCGCCGGGGCGGCGGCCGCCAGTGCGAGCAACAGGGCGAAGACGAGGGTGGCCCAGCCGACGCCGAGGCGGCGGCGGAGACGCGGTGCGCTGCGGGACATGGCACTCTCCTTCTCTCGCGACACGACGCAGGCCCCGCCTGACTGCGCACGGCGCCGGGACGGTCCCCGGTCGAAGGACGACCCGGCGAAGGCGCCGTGGCGGGCCTCGATGGTCCTATTCGACACATCGCGCCCGTCCCTTGACGGCACGCGCTCCGTGCCCACAGCCGACCTGTCGGAAGAGGCGTCTGCGTCCGCGAGGCCGTGCCCCGGCGGCCCAGGTCGCGTGACCTGGAGGGAACGCGGCCGTCCGGACGCCGTCGGGTACACTGCTGCAGGGTCGTTCGAAGTCCCACGGAGAGCCCGGGCGCACGACCGTCGGGAGGGTGGGAAGCACGGCATGGGGACGTACTACGCGAAGAAGCTGTCGGGTGAGCGGCTGCGGCGCTGCTACGAGGTGGCCCCGCCGAGGGCGGCGCGCTACCTCGAGGCCGAGATCCTGCACGCCCTGGGGCGTCTGCGGCCGACGGACGAGGTCCTCGAGCTCGGCTGCGGCTACGGACGCATCATGGAGAGGCTGGCCCGCGTCGTCCGTCTCGTGGTCGGCGTCGACACGGCCGAGGAGAGTCTCGAGCTGGGGCGACGGCTGCTCCAGGGCGAGGGGCGCTGCCGTCTCCTCCACATGGACGCGACCGACCTGCGGTTCCGGGACTGCGCCTTCGACGCGGTCCTCTGCCTGCAGAACGGGATCTGCGCCTTCGGCGTCGATCAGCGGCGCCTCCTGGCGGAAGCAGTGCGGGTGACCCGACCGGGCGGGATCGTGCTGATGTCCTCGTACGCGGACGGGTTCTGGGAGGATCGGCTGACTTGGTTCGAGGCCCAGGCCGCCGAGGGCCTGGTCGGGCGCGTCGATCGCGCCGCGTCCGCGGACGGCGTGATCGTCTGCGAGGACGGCTTCCGGGCGGGGCGCATGACCGCCGGCGGCTTCCGCGATCTCTGCACGTCGCTCGGGCTGGAGGCGCGCATCAGCGAGGTGGACGGCTCCAGCGTGTTCTGCGAGGTCACCAGGCCGGGCGCGGCCCGCTGACGGAGCACCGCGCCCGACTCCCCGCGAACCCCCGCGCGTGACGGCGCGTCTCTGCGGACAGCGACACGGGCGCGGGGGCCGTGTCCGGCATGCTCGTGCGGTGAAGGAGGATCACGATGGCTCTCACGAAGAGGAACGCCACGGTCGCGCTGGTCACAGGTCTCGCGCTGGCGCTCGTGGCGCTGCCGGGTTGCACGACGACGAAGGTCGTCACCGCCCCGGCCGGCGTCGCCGCCGACACCGTGACCGCCTCCGGTAGCGGCGCCGCCCAGGCCGCTCCGGATACGGCGGAGGTGTCGCTCGGCGTCACCACGACGTCGTCTGACGCCAAAGCCGCCCTCGACGACGCCTCCAGGGCGGCGGAGCGGATCGCCGCGGCGGTCAAGAAGCTGGGCGTCGCGGGCAAGGACATCCAGACGCGCGACCTGAGCGTGTATCCGCAGACGACCGAGCGCGACG
>JAAYBE010000234.1 GCA_012719015.1 Actinomycetota bacterium | reverse complement strand
GGTGCATGAAGCGGACCACGCCGAGCACCTCGTCCTCGAGCTGCTCCGGGGTGCAGTAGATGTGCGCGTCGTCCTGGGTGAAGTAGCGCACGCGGAAGAGGCCGTGCAGCACGCCGCTCATCTCGTGGCGGTGCACGCGGCCGAGCTCGGCCATGCGCAGCGGCAGGTCGCGGTAGCTGCGCCGGCGGCTCTTGTAGACGAGCAGCCCGCCGGGGCAGTTCATGGGCTTCACCGCGTACGGCTGCTCGTCGATCTCGGTGAAGTACATGTTCTCCTTGTAGTTGTCCCAGTGGCCGCTGCGCTCCCACAGCTCGCGGCGCAGGATCATCGGGGTGCTGATCTCCTCGTAGCCGGCTCGCACGTGCTCGGCGCGCCAGAAGTCGACCATCGCGTTCCACAGGCGCATGCCCCTGGGGTGGAAGAAGGGGAAACCGGGGCCTTCCTCGTGGAAGCTGAACAGGTCGAGGTCCCGACCGATGCGGCGGTGGTCGCGCTGCCGGGCGAGCTCGAGCGCCTCGAGATGCGCGGCCAGCTCCTCCTTGCGCGGGAAGGCGGTGCCGTAGACACGGGTGAGCATCTGGTTCTTCTCGTCGCCGCGCCAGTACGCTCCGGCGATGCTGGTGAGCTTGAAGGTCCCCTTGCCGAGCTTGCCGGTGCTGGGCAGGTGCGGCCCGCGGCACAGGTCGACGAACTCGCCCTGGCGGTAGACGCTGATCGTCGGGACCTCGTCGCCGGTCGCCTCGGCGGCGGCCAGGAGGTCCTCGATCAGCGCCACCTTGTACCACTGGTCCAGCCCGAGTGGGAGCCCGGAAGGGCCGGCGCCGGTCTCACCGGCGCCGAACACGGCCAGCGCCTCGTCCACCGGCAGTTCGTGACGCTCGACCGGCAGATCCTGGCTCACGATCCTGGCCATCTCCTTCTCGATGCGGGCCAGGTCGGCGTCGCTGATGGGCTCGGGCAACTCGAGGTCGTAGTAGAACCCGTTGTCGATCGTCGGCCCGATGGCGTACTTCGCCCCCGGGAAGATTCGTGTGACGGCCTGCGCCATGACGTGGGAGGCGGAGTGCCGCTGGATGTCCACCGCGTCCGGGTCGTCGGCCCTGAGGGTGACGATGTCGACGCGGTCGCCGTCGTGGAGCGGCGCCGCTGCGTCGACCAGAAGGGTGACGTCCGGGTCGACGGCGGCGGTGACGCGGCCCGCGATGGCGGCTTTCGCCAGTCGCGGCCCGATCGCCGCCGCCGCGTCCGCCACGCTGGCGCCGTCGTCGAGTTCCAGGGGGGAGCCGTCGGGAAGGGTGACGTGCAGGGTCATGGGATCGACCGGTCCTTTCTCCGCTTGCGCGCCCGCGCACCTTGCGGGGGCTGTTGACCGGGTGAGTCTAGCAGACGCGGCAGGCGGACCCGTTCCGCCTCGCGGACGATGGACGTCGCCACCGTGCGGCCGCCGCGCGACGCAGCTCGCGCCGGCCGCCGTGAGGCGCGTTCAGCGACGCACGAGTCTACGAACGGTGAAGCGGCGGGCGGCGAAGAGACGTGCCTGCACCTCATATCCGGACGCGCCGGACATCAGGCAATCGTCGGCGCCGGCGGCGAAGGCCTCGCCGGCCCGCTCCTGGTCCGGAACAAGGAGGATGATGTAGGGCGCGCCGAATCGGCGACGGGCGCGGGCCAGCCGGCAGACATCCCGTCCCCCCAGACCGGGCAGATCCCAGTCGACCAGCGCAAGCTCGGGGGCGTCGTCGCCGGTGAGCAGGTGGAGCGCATCCTCCCCATCGCCGGACTCCGACACGGCGAG
>JAAYBE010000233.1 GCA_012719015.1 Actinomycetota bacterium | reverse complement strand
TCTCGGCGCCGACCTCGTCGACGACCCGCTCGAGCTTGGCGAGGTCGACGTCGCCCTTGAAGGGGTGCTCGCTCGTCGGGTCGTGCGCCTCGTCGATGATCACGTCGACGAAGCGGCCGCCGGCCAGTTCCTGGTGCAGGCGGGTGGTGGTGAAGTACATGTTGCCCGGCACCACGTCGCCGGGTCTGACCAGCGTCTGGCTGAGGAGGTGCTCGGCGCCGCGGCCCTGGTGGGTCGGCACAAGGTACTTGTAGCCGTAGACCTCCTGGACGGCCGCCTCGAGGTGGTAGAAGTTGCGGCTGCCGGCGTAGGCCTCGTCGCCCAGCATCATGCCGGCCCACTGGCGGTCGCTCATGGCGCTGGTGCCGGAGTCGGTGAGCAGGTCGATGTAGACGTCCTCGCTGCGCAGCAGGAAGGTGTTGTAGCCGGCCTCCCGGATGGCGGCCTCGCGCTCGGCGCGGGTGGTCATCCGGAGCGGCTCCACCATCTTGATCTTGAAGGGCTCCGCCCAGCTACGGCGACGTGACCCGGTCATCAGTACCTCCCCCCATCCAGTCCTGCATCAATCCTATACGCGACGCCCCGTGGAAAGGGGGCATCCGCGGCCGATGGCGTCGATGCTGCTGTCGTGGACGCCCTGCGCCGTATATCATTCTGGGGAAGCGCGCGTGACGGCGGTGAAGGGAGGCCCCATTGGACACCATCGACCGCAAGATCCTCCGTGCCCTGCTCGAGGACGGCCGGCAGACCAACGCACGCCTCGCCGAGAGGGTCGGTCTCTCGCCCTCGGCGACCCTCGAGCGCGTCCGGCGGCTGGAGAGGAACGGCAGCATCCGCGGATATCGCGCCGTGATCGACCCGGAGGCGGTGGGCTACGGCGTCCAGGCGTTGGTCGGCATCCGCCTGCGCACGCACGTCGCCGCCGGTATCCAGCCGTTCGAGCGCGCCGTGCAGGAGGTCGAGGGCATCGTCAGTTGTTACCACGTCACCGGTCCGTTCGACTACGTGCTCCACGTCGTCGCCCGGGACCTGGCCGACCTGCGGGACCTGAACAACAACCAGATCGCCGCCCTTCCGAGCATGGGGCGGCTCGAGAGCCTGCTGGTGCTCTCCGAGATCAAGACCGGCCCCGTATGGCCGCTGCAGGAGTGAGGATGACCCGTTTCCGCGACACGGGACTGGTGGTCGGCGAGCGGCCACCCGGTCCCCTCAACGCCATCACCGACGTGCCCGGCGTGGCGGTCGGGCACGTCACCCTGATCGAAGGAGACGGCCCGCTCGTGGTCGGCCGGGGGCCGGTGAGGACCGGGGTGACGGTGGTCCTGCCTCATCCCGGCGACGTCTGGAACGAGCCGTTGGCCGCCGGCTTCCACGTGCTGAACGGCTGCGGCGAGGTCACCGGCATGCACTGGGTGCGGGAGTCCGGCATGCTCGCTTCGCCGGTCGCCTTGACCGGCACGCTGGGCGTCGGCGCGGTCCACGAGGGGCTCGTCCGCTGGGCCGCAGAGGACGCCTCGCCGGAGTTGATCGCCGGCGGCGTGCTGCCGGTCGTGGCCGAGACGTGGGACGGCCACCTCAGTGACGGGTTCGGCACCCACGTGCGACCCGTTCACGTGGCGCAGGCGATCGCCGCGGCGACCACCGGACCGGTGCCGGAGGGCAACGTCGGCGGCGGTACCGGCATGATCTGTCACGGCTTCAAGGGCGGGATCGGCACGTCCTCACGACGCGTGGCGCTCCCGTGCGGCGACTACCGCCTGGGCGTGCTGGTACAGGCCAACCACGGCGTGCGCGAGCGGTTCGTGGTGGACGGCGTGCCGATCGGGCGTCGCATCCCCGATGCGGAGGTGCCCGTCCCGCCGGACGTCGTACCCGGGTCCGGATCCATCATCAGTCTCGTCGCGACCGACGTGCCGCTGCTGCCCCACCAGTGCCGCCGCGTGGCGCAGCGCGTGGGCCTCGCCATCGGCCGTCTCGGCGGGCTCGGCGAGGACGGCAGCGGCGACATGGCGCTCGCCTTCTCGACCGCCAACCGGCTGTGGCCGCCCGTCAGGTGGGTCGGCGGGGAGGACCCGCCGCCCGAGGGGCCGGCGCTCGCGACCGGGGTCGAGGCGCTCGTGGGCGAGCACATCGACGAGGTGTTCGCGGCCACTGTCGAGGCGACCGAGGAGGCGATCCTCAACGCCCTCTTCGCCGCCGAGACGATGGTCGGCCGCGACGGGGTCGTGGCGTACGCGCTGCCGCAGGACCGCTTCCTCGAGGAGATCGCGCGCCGGTGATCCTGCGCGTCCGGCGCGCGACCGCGCCCGGGCGCGGTCGCGGGGTCGTCAGCGCCGGAAGGTCCGCGTCTTGACGTAGGCGTCGCGGGCCAGTTGCCCGGTGTGGGTGGTGAGGATCTCCCGGGCGGCGGCAGGGTCTCCGCCCTCGTAGGCGTCGAGCGCCGCCGCCTCGACGTCGGCCTGCGCCGCGAACTCGGCCCGTTCGAAGGCCCGCCACCGGCGGCCGATCTCACGGTGCCGCGGCCCGAAGGCCTTGCCGACCCAGTGCGAGAGGCTGCGGCAGGCCCAGTAGGCGCTGCCCGGCGCCCAGCGGTAGGCGCCGTAGGTCCACTCGGCGGGCAGCGCCGTCACTCCCTGGTAGATGGGGAAGAACCCGTTGCTGCACGGCTCGGCGAAGCAGGTCCAGAGGACGCCGCCGATGCCCGCCGGCAGGTCGCCGCGCAACTCGGAGACTGAGCTGGCGATGTTGTAGCGGTTGCAGACCGTGTAAGGACGCAGCCTGTGGTTGTACCAGCGGGTCCCCTCGTAGTGGCTGCGGAGGATCTTCATCAACCCCGTGCGGGTGACCTTGCCGTCGCGGGCCATGAGGCGCTTCAGGTAACGGGCCACCATGCGGTGACGCACCGTGTTGTCGGCCGCCCACTCCATCTCGCCGCGCCAGTGGTAGGCGCGTCGCCAGTTGAACGGTCCCTGGGCGGGCCGCCACCAGCCGCGCTTGCGGGCGAAGCTCTTGACGCCCGGGGACCACATGTAGCGCAGATGCCCGGTGTCCGTGAAGTCGATCCTCCCGATGCGGTAGGAGTTGGCCCGCATCGTGGCGCGACCGTCGCCGACGCGCTGCGCCACCCACTGCTTGCCGCAGATCTCGACCCACCAGGCCTCGTCCGGGTCGGCGATCCCGTACATCGTCCCGCCCCATTTGAGCCCGTGTTCCTCCACCAGGGCGCCCATGATCAGGACTGCCTCGCGCGCCGAGGTGGCCTGCAGCCCCACCAGCTCGGTGAGCTCGCTCCAGAGGATCGTGCGCCCCTTCGGGTCGCACTTCCCCGGGGCCCAGTTGTTGGCGATCGTCACCTGGTGATCGTTGATCAGGTCGGTCACGTCGCCGGGGATGAGGCTCTTGTCGTAGACCTTGGTCGCGACGTAGCCCAGCGTCTCGTCGGGCAGAGGCACCGTGCCGCCGTAGAAGAGCCGGTATCGGCTGCCGGGTTCGTGTGTCGCCGCCGGGACGACGGCGACCACGGTGCAGTCGACCACGTCGTCGTTCTCGTTGTGCGCCATGAGGCAGTACCCGGTCTCGGACGCCTTCTTGCCGACGAGGATCGTGGTGCAGCCGAGGCACGGTGG
>JAAYBE010000232.1 GCA_012719015.1 Actinomycetota bacterium | reverse complement strand
GAGGAGCGGCCGCATGAGCGAGAACACACGGTACGAGGGTCACGTCGCGCCATCCGGGGAGCAGCCCCGCTCCCTCTCGCTCGACACCCAGGCGGTCTGGGCCGGTGAGGAGGAGTCGCTCGTCCAGGGCGCGACCCAGGTGCCGGTGGTCTACAGCGCGGCGTACGGGTATCCGGACGTGGACGCGTGGCTGGACGTCGCCCACGGGCGCACTCCGGGGCACATCTACAGCCGCGACTCGAACCCGACGGTCCACGCCTTCGAGGAGAAGATCAGGCAGCTCGAGGAGGCCGACGCGGCGACCAGCTTCGCCACCGGTATGGCGGCCGTGAGCTGCGTCCTCTTCGGTCTGCTCTCGCCCGGCGACCGGGTGGTCTCGGTGAAGGACTCCTACGGCGGCACCAACCGCATCTTCCTCGACTTCCTGCCCCGGTTCGGCATCGGGGTCGAGCTCTGCGACACCACCGATCACGAGCAGATCGAGGCCGCGGTCTCCAGGGGTTGTTCGGTGCTCTACCTGGAGACGCCGACCAATCCCACGCTCAAGGTGGTCGACATCGCGCGCCTGGCCGCCGCCGGCCACGCCGTCGGCGCGACGGTCGTCGTCGACAACACGTTCGCGACGCCCGTCAACCAGAGCCCTCTCGCCCTGGGCGCCGACATCGTCCTGCACAGCGCGACGAAGTACCTGGGCGGTCATGCCGACGTGCTCGGCGGAGTGGTCTGCGGCCCCGCCGACCTCGTGCAGAAGATCCACCATTACCGGCAGATCGTCGGCTCCTCCCTCGACCCGATGGTCGCCTACCTCCTCATCCGCAGCGTGAAGACGCTGGCCCTGCGCATCGGCCGTCAGAACGAGAGCGCGCTGCGCATCGCCCGGTGGCTCGAGGAACAGCCGGTCGTCTCGGTCGTCAGCTATCCGGGACTGCCGTCCCACCCCGGTCACGAGATCGCGGTCCGTCAGATGCGCGGCTACGGCGGCATGCTTAGCTTCGGCCTCGAGGGCGGTTTCGAGGCGGTCAAGCGTGTGTTGCCGCGGCTCAAGCTCGCCCATCGCGCCGCCAACCTCGGCGCCGTGGAGACGGTGGCCGGCCCGCCGGCGACGACCAGTCACGTGGAGTGCACGCCCGAGGAGCGCGCGGCGATGGGGATCCCCGAAGGATTGATCCGCTACTCGGTCGGCATCGAGGACACCGACGACCTGATCGCCGACCTCGAGCAGGCGCTCGCCGTCGCGTAGGCTTTTCGGCCCGTTCGGGGAATCACTGACCGGACGGCAGTGATCGGGCGGCACGGACGGACGAGCCAAGGGGGACGATCGTGGCGGACGCAGACGACTCACGACAGGCCGGCGCGCTGGCGCCGGACGAGCGGACGAGCGTGACCCGGGCCGTCCCCGCCGGCGAGGAGACGACCGCTGTCGTGGACGCCGGGGAGGAGACGACCGCCGCACGGCCGGCTCCGGCGCACCGCCCCAGCCGCCTGCGTGGCGCGCTGCTCGTCGTCCTCATCGCCCTGTCCTGCCTGGCGGTCGTGGTGACCGGTCTCACCTGGTGGGGCCACCACACGCTCATGGACGCGGACGGCTTCATGCAGGTCGTCGCCCCCATCGGCAAGGACCCGGAGAAGATCCGGAGCCTGAGCGCGTACGTCAGCGACCAGGTCGTCCAGGCGACCGCCCTGGAGCAGCGGCTGGCGGAGGCCCTGCCCACCAGGCTGCGGGTGCTGGCCGGGCCCATCGCGGGCTATGCCGAGGACGTGATCGCCAAGGGGACCGTCAAGGTGCTCAGCTCCCCTGAGGCGTATGGCCTGTGGCTGAAGGTTGTGGAGGCCGGCCACCAGCAGGTCGTGGCGATGCTGCGGGGGGAGAGCACCGCCGCCTACGTCCGGGGGAGCGACGTCAAGCTGAACACCCTGCCGCTGGTCAGCCGGGTCCTGCTCTGGGTGAGCGAGCGCCTGCCCGATGTCCTCTCGGATCGCGTGAACCCGCCCGTGATCGAGCCGGGCACGGACCCTCAGGCGGGCATCCAGGAGCTGGCCAACTGGTCGGGCAGGCCGCTGCCGTCCGACTTCGGGCAGATCACCCTGCTCCAGTCGGACGCGCTGGGGCCGCTCCAGGTGGCGGTCAAGTGGTTCGACCGCCTCGTCTGGATCCTGCCGCTCGTGACGGCGACGCTCATCGCCACGACCGTCTGGCTGTCGCGCCGTCGGACGCGGACGGCGATGGCGATCGGCGTCGGGGCGGCGATCGCCATCTTCGTCACTCGCGTCATCGTCGCCCGCCTGTCGGAGTACCTGACGACACGGCTCGAGCAGGGGACTGTCGCCGACCTCGTCCGGGACATCGTGGACCGCTCCCTCCGTCCGCTGACGACGCTGACCATCTGGATCTGTGTGGTCGGCCTGGTGGCGGCCGTGCTCGTCTGGCTGCTCGGCCGCCGCGACGTGCGCGCCGGGCTCGTCGCCGCGGGCAAGCGCGCGACCGGGCAGGCGGTCGAGGTGCGCATCCCGGACTCCCCGGTCACGTCGTGGATCGTCGACCACGCGCCGGTCGTGCGCTGGGGCGTCGTGGTCGTGGGCCTGATCGTGCTGGCGCTGACGACCTCCTCGTGGCTCGGCATCATCCTGACCATCGTCGTCGTGCTGCTGCTGCAGGGCGTGCTCAGCCTGATCGTGGGGCAGTGGCCGTTCGCGGGGCCGGAGGACGGCGGGACTGCACGGGCGTGAGACGGATCCGCCGCGGCAGTCCTACCGCTACGCGCGCGCGGTCGCGAGGTGGAACGCCTGCGCCATGAGCGCGCACGACGACAGCCGTGTCGGGGAGGAGGACGGGGCCGGCAGGGCGGCGCCTGACCCGGCCCTCGCGTCACCCGGCGTCGTAGAGCCGCCCGCCGAGCTGGAGGCGGACTCACGTCCGCTCGGCGCGGCGGACTTCGTCCGCGACCTCTTCTCCCGTGAGCTGCTGCGCTACCTCGGCCCCGGGTTCATCGTCACGATCGGCTTCATCGACCCGGGCAACTGGGCGACCAACATCGCGGGCGGCTCGCAGTTCGGCTACGCGCTGCTGTGGGTCGTCTCACTGAGCACGCTGATGCTCATCTTCCTGCAGCATCTCTCCGCCAAGCTGGGCATCGTGACCGGCCGCTCGCTCGCCGCCAACGTGCGCGAGCGGCTCCCCGCACCCGTCGTCTGGCTCGCCGGCGTCACCATCGTCCTCGCGTGTATCGCCACCGATCTGGCCGAGTACCTGGGGGCGGCGCTCGGCTTCTATCTCCTCTTCGGCCTGCCGCTGTGGCTCGGGGCGCCGCTGACCGTCGGCCTCGTCTTCCTCGCCATCCTCGGCCAGCAGTACCACAAGCTGGAGCGCATGATCGTCGCCTTCCTCGCCGTGATCGCCGGCTGCTACATCGTCGAGCTCTTCCTCGTGGGCCCGAACTGGGCGGCGGCGGCGCCGCGCTGGGTGGTCCCGTCGCTGGACGGGGCCAGCATCCTGGTCGCGCTCGGCATGCTGGGCGCCATCGTGATGCCGCACAACATCTACGTGCACTCCAACGTCATCCTGTCGCGCGACTGGGACCTGGCCCCGGAGCGCCGTCGCCGGCTCATGAACTTCGAGCTCATCGACACCAGTCTGGCCATGGGCATGGGCTGGCTGGTGAACTCCGCGATGATCATCGTCGCGGCGGCCGTCTTCTTCTCCGCCGGAGTGGACGTCTCCAGCATCGAACAGGCGTCGGAGACGCTGGAGCCGCTCGTCGGCCCGTTGGCGCGGTTCCTCTTCGGTCTCGCCCTGCTGGTGGCCGGCCTGGCCTCCTCCATCACGTCGTCGCTGGCAGAGGCGAACGTGGTCACGGGCTATCTGGGCAGACCGGAGGATCCGCGCAGCCGGGCGTACCGGATCGGCCTGGTGGTCACCTCACTGCCGGCGATGATCGTCATCGTCCTGGGCGTGGACTCGTACATGGCGCTCATCGTCAGTCAGGTCCTGCTGAGCGTGCAGTTGCCGTTCACCATCGTCCCGCTGCTCTGGCTCTCACGCAGCAGGCGGGTGATGGGCGGGTACCGTATGGGTGCTGTCCAACTGGTCGTCGGCGTGCTGATCGCGACGATCGTCGTCGGCTTGAACGTGTTCCTCCTCTACCAGCTCTTCTCCGGAGGCTGACCGGTGAGCATCTACAACCGCATCCTTGTCCCCATCGAAGGGACCGAGACCGATGCCCCGGTGCTCGAGCACGTCGGCAGGCTGGCCGCCTTGTGCGCCGCCGAGGTGATCCTGCTGCGCGTGGCGCATTACCACACGCGCGACCAGCGGGTCTGCGAGGTCGAGGACGCCGAGCGCGACCTCGCGCGGGCCGCGGAGCAGCTTCGCAGCCGCGGCCTCGAGGTGCGGACCCTGCTGCGCTCGGGAGAGCCTCAGCATGTGATCGTGCAGCAGGCCGAGGAGCTCGCCCCGGACCTGATCGCCATGGCGACGCACGGGCACGGCTGGGCGAAGCGCATGGTGCTCGGCAGTGTGGCCGACCACGTGCGCCACAACACGGACGTGCCGCTGCTTCTGCTCAAGGGCAGAGGCGGCCGCGAGTGAGCAGGGCCGATATACTGACCCGGACATGCCCCGCCGCCTCGTCCTCTTCGATATCGACTGTACCCTGATCGACGCCCACGGCTCCGGCGGGCGCGCGATGCTCAGGGCCATCAAGGACGTGTACGGGGTCGAAGGCGAGCTGGGCGACTACTCGTTCCACGGCCGCACCGATCCCGGCATCATCCGCGACCTCGCCGAGCTGTGGGGCGCGGACGGGTCCGGAGGCGGCGACGACGGCCATCCGCGGGAGGTCGCACAGGCGCCGGGCGCCGGCCGGTCGGGCGCCTCGTCCGAGGACCCGGTCGGCGACCGCGTGGCCGAGTGCATCGCGCACTACGTCGGTCTTCTGCGGGACGAGATCGCGGCCGCGGAGGTCGAGACCCTGCCCGGCGTCCGTGAGCTGGTGACGGCGCTCGTCGCCGACCGCCGGGCGGTCGTCGGGCTGCTCACCGGCAACGTCGAGCAGGGCGCCCGGCTCAAGCTCGAACCGACGGGACTGTTGTCGCACTTCAAGGTCGGCGCCTACGGGTCCGACTCCGCCTTGCGCACCGACCTGCCCGCCGTGGCCGTGTCCCGCGCCGAGGCGCTCACGGGGCGGCGCTTCGTCGGCAAGGACGTCGTCGTGGTCGGCGACACGCCGGCCGACGTCGAGTGCGGCGCCTCCCTGGGCGTCACGGCGGTGGCCGTCGCCACGGGACGTCACAGCGTCGACCAGCTGGCGGCCTGCGAGCCGGACCACCTCTTCGCCGACCTCTCCGACTGGCCCACGGCCTACGCCGCCATCATGGGCGACGACGACGCCCGACGCTGAGGGTGCGTCGCGTCGTCGTCCGTCTATCTCCAGCGGCGCGCCGAGAGCGGGGAGAGGTCGATCGACGGCTGCTTCCCCCCGGCGAGCTCCGCGACCAGGCGGCCGGTGATCGGCGCCAGCGAAAGACCGAGCATGCAATGTCCGGTCGCGAGGATGACCCGTTCTCTGCCGGGGACCCGGGCGATCACCGGCAGACCGTCCGGGGTCAGCGGTCGGGGGCCGCGCCACAACTGACGCACCGGACCGTCCGCCGGGATGCCGATCGCACGCCCGGCGGCCTCGCGAAGACGCGCCACGCGCCGCGGGCGAACGCGCATGTCCCAGCCGGACAGCTCGAGCGTACTGCCGAGGCGCAAAGCGTCGTCGAGCGGGGTCAGCACGACCTGCGCGTCGCCGAGGTAGAGCGGCGTCTCCGGGAAGTCGGTCGGTCTGTCCACGTCGACGCTGTAGCCTTTGGCCGGCTCGATCGGCAGACGGAGCCCCAGGCTGTTCGTGAGGAACGGGGTCCAGGCGCCGGCCGCCAGCACCACCTGGTCGGCATCGAACGTCCCCTGCGTGGTCTGGACGCGTACGGCGCCGCCGTGCAGTCCCAGAGAGAGGGCCTCGGCGCGGGCCCTCACCTCGGCTCCCGCCTCGGTCGCGAGCCGGGCGACCGACCGCACGAAGCGGCGTGGGTCGAGATGGCCGTCCTCGGGGAAGAAGAGGGCGCCGGCGAGGTCGCAGCGCAGCGAGGGGAAGAGCCGGCGGGCGTGCTCCCCGTCCATCTCCTCCACGCGTATCCCGAAGCCGAGGGAAGCCCCGAGCTCGACGTCCTCGCGGGCCGCCTCCAGCGCGGCGGTCGTCTCGAACACACGCAGCTCGCCGGTGTGATGGAAGCCCCACCGGGCGCCGTCGACGGCGGCGAGGTCGTCATGGAGGCGTGCGCTGGCCACGTGCAGGGTGCGCAGGACGGGGGCGGCCGCCCGCGTCCGCTCGCGTGAGCACGCCGCCCGGAAGAGGAGCAGCCAGCGCATCAAGGCAGGGCTCGGCCGGGGGGCGATGAAGAAGGGGCTCGAGCTGTCGAGCATCCACTTCAGCCCCTGACCGAGCACTCCCGGGGCGGCCAGGGGCGTCGCGTCGCTGGGCGCCAGGAGGCCGCAGTTCGCGTAGGCTCCGCTGACCGGCGGGCAGACCTCCGGCTCGCGCTCGAGGAGCGTGACGCGGGCCCCGGCCTGTGCCGACTCGAGCGCGCAGCAGACACCGACCGGACCGCCTCCCACCACGATGATGTCCGCACGTTCCGTCGAGGCTTGTCCCCCGGTCTGGTCGTCGCCGGCTCGGGCCTGGCGTCGGCCGGCACAGTCCGGCGGCAGGACGGCGGCGTGCGCCGCCTCAGCGCGTCAGCGCACCGTGATGGTGGTGACCGGCGACTTGGCCTTGCCGCTGGAGAAGTAGTACCTGGTCGTCTGCTTGGGGCTCACCGACGCGGTGTACTGCGAGTAGCGTGCTTTGTAGCCGTCGGGCAGGCTCTCGACCTTGCGCTCAGTGGGCACCGAGCGGCTGCGCCAGCGGCCGTCGTAGAAGAAGTTGAGAGTCACTGTGGCTCCGGCGGAGAGGGCCGGATAGGTGCGCCCGGTCAACGTGACGCGGGCCCCGGCCACGATGCTCACCGCGTCGCGCGCCGCCGGGCTGATGCCCATACTCCTGAAGATCGCCCAACTGCTGTTCAAGCCGAGCTTCGTGCGCAGGGAGCTGCCGTCGACGTACCTGGTGCCGCCGCTGCCGATGACCGCCGCCTTGACGATGCGCGGTGAGACGCCGCGCTCGACGGTGTAGACGGCGCGGACCGTGCCGGCGGCGCCGAGCGGGCCCCCGATCTGCGACGGCGTCCGGCGCAGCGGTCCCCAGTTGTGCAGCGTGCCGTAGTAGTCGTAGGGGTCCTTGACGCCCTTGAGGTACGGATGCGAGCCGCCCCACACGTTCTGCACGCTCTCGGTGTGGCCTCCGGAGCAGGAGAAATACGTCGCGACGATGGGCTTGCCGCCGTGAAACGGACAGATGCCGGCCGTCTCCCGCACGGCGACGTCAGAGCGCGGGTCCTCGATCGCGACGCCGGCGTACGCCTGGTCCCGCACATCGCAGTACACGTCCCAGTCCTTGCCGGACTGCCGACTGCGGATCGCGTAGGCGCGCGCGGCGCACGCCTGCGCCTTGACCGCCTCGCGCGGCCAGCTCGGCGAGACCTCGTGCGGCACCACCCCGCGCAGATAGCTCTCCAGCGGGACGTGGTTCACCATCACGAGGCCGCCCCGGTAGATGACCCTGATCGCTCCGCGATACGCGCCTGTACGGCCCAGGTCGGTCTTCGTGAGCACGCGCAGCGTCCCGGCTGTGGGCCTGAACGTCGGCGCCGCCGCGAACGTCCTGCTCGTCGAGCCGGCGACGACGCGGTACTTGCCTCCGACGTACGTGACGGTCGACGTCGTCCCGCCCGGGATGGTCCAGGCGGCGCCCGTGCCCTGTGCCGTGTAATCCTTCGGGCAGCTGAGCTTGATCGCCTTCTGGCCGCTGCGCAGATTGACGCGGACGACGACGTTGCCGACCTTGGAGAGGGTGATCCCGGTGTAGTAGTGCTTCAGGATCGCGCCGTACTTCGCGCCGTGCTTGGCGTAGCCGTAGGCCCCCCACTGCGACATGCCCACGCCGTGTCCCCAGCCGTGCCCGGTGATGGTGAACGCATACTGGGTGGAGCGTGCCGAGGCCGGCACGGCGCCGGCGAGCAGGACCAGGGACAGGAGGACGATGACGGCGGCGAGTCGCAGCGCGCCTCGGCGGTCCGGCGTGGGCGCGACCGCCGTCATGCACCGATGCATCACCGATGAGCGTGGGGATCTGGGCTGTGGTGTCGACATGAGCCCTTCTGCCGCGGACACCTGAGAATGGTCAGGATACTCCGGCCGGTGACGACGCCGCAAATCGCTCGCAGCGGTCGTCTCCGTCTCGGAGGCCGGTGTCTGGCCGGCATCCGGGCGTGATAACGTGGACCGCCGCGACAGGTGACGCCGGACCGGTCGTGGTCCCGTGACGGGCCCGCGCGCCGGGCGAGGTCGACTCAAGCACTCCGCCGTCGTGCCGATAGCGATACACGACATGAGCAGCCGCCGTCTTCTGCAAATCCTCCTCATCCTCGCCCTGGTGTCCGTCGCCTCGCTCGGGCTCGTCTCGCCCGCGGGCGCCAAGCGGTACAGCGACGTGAGCAAGAAGCATTGGGCGTATGCGTCCATCTCGTCGGTCACCGACCGCGCGGTCAAGGGGCATCGTCTCCTCGACGACTACCAGTCGCTGTTCCGGCCGGAGCGTCCCATCACCAGGGAACTCCTGGCGCGCTCCGTCGTGCTGGCATCAGGTCATTACGGCGAGAAGTTCACCCCCGTCGTCATCGCCGACGTCCCGAAAGGTCACCGCTACTACACGGTGATCCAGCTGGCGGTGCGCTACGGCTACATGGGGCTGGACGGCAGCGGCAACTTCAGGCCGGCCCAGAAGATCACCTCGGCCGCCGCGGAGACGGTCATGGTCCGCTGGCTCAAGGAGCGTTATCGGGGGTACGACTGGTCGCTGCTCAAGACGCTCGTCCCGAAGCGCTGGCAGCCGATCCCCGATTGGCTGACCAACGCGCCGTCGTACCTGCCCTCGATCGTCGCCTCGCGACAGCTCGGCCTGCGCTACAACCATCCGAGCGGCGAGGATGATCACGAGACCCTGCCGGGGGGGACCATCGACCGGGCCGAGGTCGCCTACATGTTCGACCGCGCCTACAAGGTGGCCGCCGGCTGGCAGCTCCACGGTCTGGCCGACTTCAAGGCGGTCACCTTTCCGCCGCTGAGCGCCCGGCAGAAGCAGATCGTGAGGTTCTCACTCAAGTACATCGGCTATCCGTATGTATGGGCCGGCGAATACCCCACGAAGGACTCGCCGTACGGCTACCAGAAGTCGGGCGGCTTCGATTGCTCAGGCTTCGTCTTCTACGTGATGAAGATGCACTTCGGTTACCCCATCACGGTGAACGAGCGCGGGGCCTCCGACATGGCCGCGCGAGCCAAGCCGCGCATCAAGCGTGGCGGGCTCAAGTGCGGCGACCTCATCTTCTTCGGGCCGAAGGGGCCGGACTCCACCGTCGGCTCCATCTACCACGCCGGGCTGTACCTGGGCAACGGGTGGTTCATCCATTCCACAGGCTCCACGGGGGGTGTCATGCTCGCCTCGCTCGACACCTCCAGCTACTACAAGACCAACTTCGCCTGGGGTCGGCGTGTGCTCACCAAAGAGGAGCTCGTCGTTCCCGCGCCGGAACCCTGATCCTTCTGTATCCACCGCCGCCGACCGCGCCCTTGCCCGACGCGCCGACCGCGCACGAGACGCATCCCGGTCACATGTGGGCGCGAGCGGGTACACTGCGGGCTATGACGTACCGCAGGACTCGCGATCGATCGCCGCAGACGAGCGCCCTGGGCCGGGCGTCCCTCGCCCTGCTCCTGGCTCTCGCGATCGTGGTGGCCGCGACGCTTGTCGCACCGGCCGTCGCCGCTGCCTCCGAGGAGGGGCCCGCCGGGCTGACCGCGGCCGTGACCCCGGCGGCGATCACGTATCCGGGGTCGGCCGTGATCTCCGGCGAGGGCGCGCCTCCCGGGGCGACGCTCCTGTTGTTCGCGCGTCCGGCCGGGCAGCCGGACTGGCCCACCGGGCCGGTCTCCTCGGCGACCGTCACCACCGCCGGCGCCTACCGCTTCAGCAAGGTCAAGCCGTCCGTCACGACCGAGTATCGCGTGGAGGTCCGGGACGGCGACCCGCCGGCCCAGGCCGAGGTGCGCCTGCGTGTGCGGCCACGCGTGACTGCGTCGTTCCCGGCCGGTCTGTGGCTCGGCGGTTCGGTGAGGCTGAGTGGGCGTGTCGAGCCCGCTCATCCGGGCGGCTCGGTCACCATCGAGCGTCGCGTCGCCGGCGTGTGGGAGCCGCTCGTCACCGGCGTGACGCTGGACGGCGCTTCACGGTTCGCGCATCCGTGGAAGCCCGAGGAGTTCGGCTTCTACCGCCTCCGCGCCCGCATGGAGGCCGACGACGACCACGATGCGGGTGCGTCGGCCTCCAGGCAGGTGGTCGTGAATCGTCCGAACGCTCACCGCGTGCCCATGCGTTTCGCGCACTACATCGTGATCGTCCGTCACGAATACCGCCTGTATTACTACGAGCGGGGCGTCATGGTGAGGCGCTTCGAGGTCGCGCTCGGCCGTCCGGGCTACGCGACGCCGCTCGGACGCTACCGCATCTACGGCAAGCGCAAGCCGGGGGGTGGCGCCCTCGGCGCCTGCGTGATGTTCTACCGACGCAGGGGCGGCATCGCCATCCACGGCACCAACGAGCCGTGGCTCATCCGGCGTCCGGCTCCCCGCAGGTACTCCCACGGCTGTGCCCGCATGCTGAACAGCCAGGCGCTCTGGCTCTACGCGCGCGTGCCTGTGGGCACCCGTGTGCACAATCTGCGCTGATCACGACCCGGGGCGGGGCGTCGGAGTCGCGGGTGTCGTACACTCCCCGGGAGCACACTCGACCGGGAGCCGCCTGTGAACGTCCGCCGCCGACTCATGCCCGTCCTGTCCCTGCTGTTCCTCGCAGCGATCGCCGCGGGAGGTCCAGGCGCAGCCCTGGCCGCCGAACAGCCGTCGCTCGTCCTGACCGCCTCCCCGACCGAGATCACCAGCGGCGCCAGTACGACGCTCACCGTGAGCGGTGCGCCCGCCGGCGCGCTGGTGACCTTGAGTCGCAGGCTCGCCGGCGACACGGACTTCAAGCTGGTCGGCTCCACACGCGCCGACGCGGCCGGCACGGCGGCCTGGACGCGCACACCGCCGCGGTCAGGCGTCTTCCGCGTCGAGTCCGCCGGCGACGACGTCCATGAGGCCGCTTCGGCCGAGGTCTCGGTCGGAGTGCGTCCCCGGATCGTCCTCACCGCGGTCGCACCCAAGCCCCTGGTCCAGGGCCGGTACGTCCGCTACACGGTCCAGGTGCGCCCGCGACATCCCGGGGCACCGGTGTGGCTGGCACGCCGCATCGCGGACGGCTGGGAGCCCTTCAAGAGGTTCAGGCTGAACGGCGAGTCGCGAAGGACCGTCCGCGTCGCCGCCGCCAAACCGGGTCAGCTCGTCGTCCGCGCGGAGATGGCCGCCGACGCCGACCACCTCGCCTGGCACAGCCGGCTCTGGAGGGTGAAGGTCTTCAGCAAGCGGAACCCGTACGGCGTCCCCTCCCGGTATCCGCACCTCATCCTGGTCGACCTGAGCCAGTACAAGCTGTACTACCACGAGCGCGGCAACGTCGTCCGCGTGTTCAAGTGCGTGCTGGGCAGACCGGGGCTCCCGACCCCGCGCGGCCGCTTCCGGATCTACGCGAAGGACCCTCGCATGAGTGGACCATACGGTCCACATCGCATGCGGTACCTGGGCCTGTTCGCGATCCACGGCACCAATGAACCCTGGTTGCTCGACAGGTTCCCGCGCAACTACTCGCACGGCTGCACGCGGCTCTCCAACGCCGACATCGCGTGGCTCTACAAACGCGTGCCGGTCGGGACTCCGGTCTGGAACGTGCCTTGACCGCGACCGACACAGCGGCGCGAGTCTGCTGAGCGCCGGCGGGCGGAGTCCCCGGAGCCGGCTCCGGGCGCCTGTTCAGGCCAGGTCGCCGTACTGGCGCTCGTAGTAGGCGCGCCACTCGCCTGACTTGATGGGACGCCACCACTCGGGGTGGGCGACATACCACTCCACCGTGCGCTCGAGCCCCGCCTCGAACGAGATGCGCGGCGCCCAGCCGAGACCGTGCAGCTTCGCACAATCGACGGCGTAACGGCGGTCGTGCCCCGGCCTGTCGGCCACGAACCGGATGAGCCCCTCGTCTTTGCCGAGGAGTCCGAGGATCCGCCGGGTGATGTCGAGGTTCTGGATGTCGTTCCCGCCGCCCACGTTGTACACATGCCCGGGGGCGCCCTCTCGCAGCACGAGGTCGATGCCGGCGCAATTGTCGTCCACGTGCAACCAGTCGCGTACGTTGCGGCCGTCGCCGTACACGGGCAGGGGCTGATCGTCCACGGCGTTCGTGATGAACAGCGGGACGATCTTCTCCGGGTACTGGTACGGTCCGTAGTTGTTGGAACTGCGCGTGATGAGCACCGGGGTGCCGAACGTCCGGTGATAGGCCAGAACGAGGAGATCCGCCCCCGCTTTGCTGGCGGAGTACGGGCTGGACGGGTCCAGGTCGGAGTCCTCGGTGAAGGCGCCGTGCTCGATGCTGCCGTACACCTCGTCGGTGCTGATCTGCAGATAGCGCGGTATGTCGAGCCGCCGCACGGCCTCGAGCAGCGTGTGCGTACCGAGGACGTCGGTGCGGATGAAGTCCTGCGGGCCGCTGATCGAGCGATCCACGTGCGTCTCGGCGGCGAAGTTGACCACGGCGTCGGCCCCGCGCAGCGTCTCTTCGACGATGATGGCGTCGCAGATGTCGCCCTGGACGAAGCGGTAACGGGGATCGTCCTCGACGTCGCGCAGGTTCTCGAGGTTGCCGGCGTAGGTGAGCTTGTCGAGATTGACGATGCTGACGTCGTCGTGCGTGGCCAGCATGTAGCGTACGAAGTTGGAGCCGATGAACCCGGCGCCCCCGGTGACCACGAGCCTCACGTTGTCCTCCTCCGGATCTGACGGCCCGGGTCCGCGCAGCGGCGGCCCGGACCCGGTCGTCTCCCTATCCGAGCGGGATGAGCCGGTCGACCGCCTCGGCGCAGCCCTCCGCCCAGTGCGGCAGCCGGGGGACGGGCCGTTCGCTGGCGAGCGCTGAGAAGGCCGGTCGGACCGCACGCCGGCCCGCCTCCGCCGTGCTGATGGGTTCGACGTCCACCTCGAGGCCGGCGAGCTGGACGACCTCCCGGGCCAGCTCGAACCACGAGCAGTAGCCGCTGCCGGCCAGATGGTACAGGCCGGGGCGGAGGCCGCCGCGCAGGGCTTCGTCGACCGCGGCCGCGAGGTGTCCCGCGTAGGTGGGTGATCCGACCTGGTCGTCCACGACGCGCAGAGGTTCGCGGGACCCGGCCCGCTGACGTGCCGCGGCGAGGATCGTCTTCACGAAGTTGTGGCCGGTCTCGCTGAACAGCCAGGCGGTCCGGACGACGATGCCGTGCACCCAGGCGAGCACCTCCCTCTCCCCTGCCAGCTTGGTACGGCCATACGTGTTGAGCGGCCGCGTGGGGTCGGTCTCGACGTACGGCTCCGACTTGGCGCCGTCGAACACGTAGTCCGTGCTGAAGTAGACGACGGTGGCGTGCGTGCCCCGCACGGCGTTCACCACGTTCCGCGTGCCGAGCACGTTGACCGCCTCGGCCGTGGCGGGATCGGCCTCGGCGCCGTCGACGTCGGTGTACGCGGCGCAGTGCACCACGTAGTCGGGGCCGTAGCTGTGAACCGCCGTGCGGAGGGCGTCGGCGTCGCGGATGTCGAGCGTCTCCTCGCGGCTCAGGAAGACGTCCCCCTCGAGAGTGCGGGCGAAGGCGGTCGCGAGCTGGCCTCCGGCCCCGGTGACGAACCAGCGCGGCATGCAGCTTCGCCGGCCGCGCTCAGCGCAGCCGGACGCCCCAGTCGTACGGGATCGCCGCCGTGTCGTGCGGCAGCTCGCGCTGGTCGGGGTCGTCGTACCTGTAGACCTCGGTCGGCGCGTTGACCACGTAAGCCTCCTCGCTGCCGACGCACTTCCAGCCGTGCCAGAGTCCGGGCGGCACCCGGACGAGGAGAGGTCGGTGCTCGCCGAGGAAGAACTCGTCGATCCGACCGGCGGTCGGCGAGGGCTCGTGCCCGGGGGCGGCCGCGTCGCCGGCGACCCCGCGGCCGTCGAAGAGCACCAGCTTCAGCATGCCCTTGACGCAGACGATGTTGTCCCATTGCGCGTCGTGAAGGTGCCAGCCCTTGACCACGCCCGGATACGTGGTCGTCATGTACATCTGGCCGAAGCGGATGAAGAGGTCGTCGTCGCAGCGCAGGCACTCCATGAGCCGGCCGCGCTCGTCCGGGATCACTTTGAGCTGCTTGACCATGACGCCGTCGATCATCTTCACGTCTCCTTCCCCACGCAGCGGCGGCCGCGGCTACAGGATGCCGATCCGGGAGCGGTCGCCGACCAGGAAGCGGTAGGCGACGGGCCGGGCCTGGCTGCGCGCGATGACGCACTCCCTTCCGATGAGGCTGTCGGTCATGCGCGCCCCGAGAGACGAGATGCGACTGTTCTCGAGGACGATCGAGTGCTCGAGCTCGGCGTGGTCCACGACGACCCCGTCGCTGATCGAGGTGTAGGGGCCGACGAAGCTGTCGCTGAGCCGGCACCCGGCGCCGATGACGGCGGGGCCGCGGACCGTGCACCGCTCCAGCCGGCTGCCGGGGCCGACCGCCACGGCGCCCTCGAGCGTGGTCTCGAGCAGCTCGCCGCGCACGTCGCCCTCCAGCGTGCTCAGGACCAGCCGGTTCGCCTCCAGCATGTCCTCGAGCTTGCCGGTGTCCTTCCACCAGCCGGTGACGACGTGCGGCTCGACGTTCAGGCCGCGGTCGACCATGTGCTGGATCGCGTCGGTGATCTCGAGCTCGCCGCGGGCGCTGGGCACGATCGCCTTCACGCTCTCGAAGACGGCCGGCGTGAAGAGGTACACGCCGACGAGGGCGAGGTCGCTGCGCGGCTCCGCCGGCTTCTCGACCAGCCGCGCCACGCGGCCGTCGCCGTCCAGCTCGGCGATGCCGTAGCTCTTCGGGTCGGCCACCTTCTGCAGGAGGATCAGCGCGTCCGGACGGTCGGCGGCGAAGGCCTCGACGAAGGGCGTGATGCCCTCCTTCAGCAGGTTGTCGCCGAGATACATGACGAACGGGTCGTCGCCGAGGTAGGCCTCGCTGATGAGGACCGCGTGGGCGAGGCCGAGCGGCGCCTCCTGGGGCAGGTACGTGACCGCGAGACCGAACCGGCTGCCGTCGCCGACCGCCGCCTCGATCTCCGCTCGGGTGTCGCCGACGACGACGCCGACCTCGGAGATGCCGGCGGCGCGCATGGCCTCGAGTGCGTAGAAGAGCACCGGCTTGTTGGCCACCGGCACGAGCTGCTTGGCGGCGGTGTGCGTGATGGGCCGCAGCCGCGTCCCGGCTCCGCCGCTGAGGATCAGACCTTTCATGGGTGCACCCCGGCGGCGCTCAGATGATCTCGTCGCCGGCGAGATCGTCGTCGGACTCGGTCGAGAGCAGATCGAGCACATTGTGCTCGTCGACCGCTTTGCCCACGAAGACGACGTTGGGCCCGGCCCAGAGTGTGACACGGGCGCCCACCGGAAGCTCGAAGGGGGCGCCGTCCCTGCGGATGTCGGTCAGCGTGGAGCGCTCGATGTCGCGGATCACCCTGGCGCCGTCGATACGGAACGGCTCTGCCTCGTCGATCTGCAGGCGAGGTTCTCTGCTCTCGTCGATGATCACGCCGCGGAGTATAGCATCGTGGACTGGCCGCGCCGGGGTGTTCGTGCTTTAGTACGGATGTCGGCACGGACTGACCGTGGGGGGAACGGAAGGAGTGAACGTGGCTGCAGCGTGCACCGTGTCCAGGGGGCGGCTCTTGATCGCGGCGGTGGTCGTCCTGCTCATCGTCGGGCTGTCGTGGGGGATCGGCAGCGCAGTGGCGGCGGACGGATCAGCTTCGCCCGCGGCGGATGGAGGCAAGACCGTCCTCCGCCTCGGCTGGACCAACGATCCGGACAACCTCAACCCGTTCATCGGCTACGAATCGTCGAGCTATGAGATCTGGGCGATCAACTACGAGCTGCTCGTGGGGTTCCGCGCCGAGGACTATGCGAACGTCCCGGATGTGGGGCTCGCGACAGGCTGGGAGACCTCGGACGACGGCAAGGTGTGGACGTTCACCATCACTGACCAGAGCAGGTGGCAGGACGGCGAGCCGCTCACCGCGCGCGACGTCGCCTTCACCTTCAACTACATCATCGACAACGAACTCGGGATGTTC
>JAAYBE010000231.1 GCA_012719015.1 Actinomycetota bacterium | reverse complement strand
TCGGGGGAGGCGAACCGCAGCGCCGTGGCGTAGAGCGTCTCACACACGGCGCTGTTGGTCTGCAGGAACGCGGCGGCGGGCACGCGCAGGTCGACGCCGGCGATGCTCTCCCGCAGATGCGTCGGGCCCGTCAGCGCGTGAGGACCGTCGCCCACGGCGGCGTCCGCGGGCGTCTCGTTGACCGTGAGGGCGAACGAGGAGCAGCCGGCCTCGGCGGTCACGCGCCGGGCGAGCTCGGCCTCCTCGGCGAAGCGCGCGCTGACGAACAGGTTGAGCAGGAGATCGCCGCTCGCACGGCCCTCGCGCACGACGAGATGGCGCAGCAGGCCGCCGCCGTCCCGCCGCGAGTACGGCTGCAGACCGAGGTCGCGGCACGCCGCGGCCACCGCCAGGCGGGCGCGGTTCATGCGCCCGGAGGCGAGCAGGCAGTCCGCGATGTCGACGATCTCACTCCAGGAGCCGCGCTTGTGCAGCCCCAGCTCGAGACGTCCGTGGTCTCCCGTGCCGAACGAGAACTCCATCTTGTTGCGATAGCGCCACGGATCCCCCATGCCGAGGATGGGCTCGAGCCGGTAGTCCCCGAGGTGGGCGATGCGCTGGAGTGAATCCACCACCTGCTGCTGCTTGTACTGGAGCTGTGTCCCGTAAGCCAGCGACTGCCATTCGCAGCCGCCGCACTCGTGAGCGTGACGGCAGCGTGGCGCGACCCGTTGCGGCGACGGCGAGAGGATCTCCAGCGTCCGCGCCTCGGCGTGCGCCCGCTTGCGCTTGGTCACACGGGCGAGCACGCGGTCGCCGGGCACTGCGCCGCGTACGAACACGACGAAGTCGTCCAGGCGGGCCACGCCGTGCCCGCCGTAGGCGAGCGTGGAGACCTCGAGCTCGACGGTATCCCCGGGACGTGGCGGCATGGTCAGGGCAGTGTACTCCCTCCCGGCGGAGGTCGCCGCCGTCCCGATCGTGGGCGTCCTACGGGTCTTCCCCGATCGTCCACCTCCAGGGCGGCTGAAGAGGGTGTCGGGCCCCGTCGCCGCTGGTAGAGTCGCCGTGCACCCGTGTCTCCGGCCCGCGAAAGGAGCCCGCGTGAGCCACCCCGACCTCGAGCAGTACCGGCGCCGAGCCGAGGCGTTCGTCGGCGAGCTCGACCGCGAGTATTACGAGCACTTCTCGGGCCGCAAACCGCGTTGCGAGACCGCGGCCGTGTACGACCGTTACCCGGAGCTGTTCACGCGCGAGGCCATCGACGGCCTCGAGGGGCAGTACGCCGAGGCCGAGGACGACGAGAAGCTGCGCCTCGCCTATCTGCTCGCCTTCGTCATCGACGCCTACATGGGCGAGCAGACGAAGCACCTCGGCGACGAGATCGCCAACGTCGAGGGGGAGACCACCATCACGGTCGACGGCGAGGCCATCGGTCTGCGTCAAGCAAGCGTGGTGCAGGCCGACGAGCCGGACAGGGCGCGCCGCGAGCGCATCCAGGCGGCCCGGCTGGCCGCCACCGCCGAACGCCTCAACCCGTTGCACGACGCCCTGTGGCGGCGGTGTCACGACCTTGCGGTCGAGCTCGGCTACGCTGACTACAAGTCCCTTTACGGCGTCGTGCGCGGTCTGGACTACGACCACCTGCGCGCCGAGCTCGAGACGTTCCTCAACGACACCGAGGGGCTCTACGAGCGCTCGATGGACCGTCTCGTGCGCGAGCGCCTCGGCTTCCCGCTCGCGCAGCTCAGCTTCGCCGACCTGCCGTATCTGTGGCGCGCCCGCGGCTTCGACGACGTCTTCACCGCCGAGGCCCTCATGCCGGCGCTGCGGCGCACGCTCTCCGGCCTGGGGATCGACCTCGATGCCCAATCCAACGTCCATCTCGACACCGAGGTGCGGCCGCTCAAGTCACCGCGCGCGTTCTGTGCGCCGGTACGTGTGCCCGACGAGATCTACCTCGTCGTGCTGCCGCACGGGGGCCAGGACGATTACGGCATGCTCTTCCACGAGGCCGGGCACACGCAGCACTTCGCCCACGTCCGGCCGGAGCTCGCCTTCGAGTACCGCCACCTCGGCGACAACGCCGTCACCGAGGGGTTCGCCTTCGTCCTCGAGCACCTGCTGGTCAACCGTCGCTGGCTGGCGGAGGTCCTGGGTTACGAGGACAGCGGCGCCTACCTGCGCTTCGCCGCCGTCAACGACCTCTACTTCATGCGGCGCTACGCCGCCAAGCTGTCGTACGAGGTGCGGCTGCACTCGCAGACGGGTCCGCTCGACGCGATGCCCGCCGAGTACAGCCGCCGGCTCACCGCGGCCACCATGGTCGAGGTACCGGAGGAGAACTACCTCGCCGACGTCGACGACGGCTTCTACTGCGCCAGCTACCTGCGCGCCTGGATGCTCGAGGGCGCGCTGCGCGTCATGCTCCAGGAGGACTTCGGCATGGAGTGGTACAGGTCGAGCGCCGCGGGCGAATGGCTCAAGGCG
>JAAYBE010000230.1 GCA_012719015.1 Actinomycetota bacterium | reverse complement strand
GGCACCGGCCCTGAGAGAGGTACCGCGTGGCGCAACCTGACGAGATCTACGACAAGTATCTGACCCGGGCGATCAGCGAGATCAACGAGCTGACGAGCGAGGTCCTGCGGTGTACGCGCTGCAGCCATGCGCGGACCCTCCCGGTGATCGGTTCCGGCCATCCCATGGCCGACATCTTCCTCCTCAAGTACCAGGCGCGGCCCTCGGAACTGCACGAGGGCGTCGCGTTCTTCGGCCGCGCCGGCACGGCGCTCATGAAGAGCTGTCAGCGGCTCAAGATCGATCCCCTCCAGCTGTACGGCACCAACGTCGTCAAGTGCGGGGAGGTCCGTGAGGCGCACCCCGAGGCCAAATGCCTCGACCACCTGCGCCGCGAGCTCGCCATCGTCAACCCCAAGTTGATCGTCGCGATGGGCGAGGAGACGGTGAGGGCGCTCAACGCCGTCAAGGTGCCGCTGGCTCGCGAGATCGCGTACACGCCCGGCGAGATCGTCGACTTCACGCCGGGCACCGAGGTGCTCGTCACCCCCGACATCGACGTCTCGCTCGACGAGCAGCGCCTCAAGGCCGAGTTCTGGCGCGCCTTCCGCCGGCTCGGCGAATGGTACGACAGCATCCCGCCCTACTGATGATCGCGGCCCTGGCCGCTCGGGCGTGAGGCGGCTCGTCCTCCCGCTGGGCGCCGCGTCCGTCCTGCTCGTCTGGGGGCTCGGCAGTCGCTTCCTGCCGGCGCCCCCCGTGCGGCTCGACGTCATGCTCTCGTCCGCCGTCGTGCTCTCCGCCGCCGCCGCGCTCGTCTGGGGCATGCTCCCGCTCACGCCGCTCGGACGACGCCTGCCGCTGGTCGCCCTCGCCGCCTTCGCGGGCGCGGTCGCGTCCGTCTGGCTGGGCTGGGTGCCGGCGGCCAACATCGCCAAGGTCGTCCTGGCCGGCGCGCTCGGCCTCTGGATCGCCGGCGAGCTCGAGCGGGTCGGCTGGGTGGTGATCGTGGCGGCGGTCTCGGCGGCGGTCGACGTGGTGAGCGTCGCGGTGGGCCCGACCCGCATCATCCTCGAGCGGGGGCCGATGGTGGTCGGCTGGTTCACGATCGCCGTCACCTGGATGGGGTACCCGTACTCGGAGGCCTACACCGGTCTCGGCACCAGCGACATGCTCTTCTACGCGCTCTACCTCGGCACGGCGCGCCGCTTCGGCCTGCGGGCCGGATGGAGCGCGGTGGCGATGGTGGCCTCGTTCCTCTGCACCATCGCCCTCGCCACGTACTGGACGGCGCTGCCCGCCCTGCCCCTGCTGTCGGCGGCGTTCCTCGCCGTGAACGCCGACCTCGTCGTGCGCCGCCGCGGCGCGGCGGCGCCGCCGGCGTGAGTCACCCGATCCCCGCACGCGGGCGCGCCAGGGCCGGTCGACCCGGACGCGCCGCGGAGCACGCCGCGTCGCGGCGGGCTCACCCGCGCTCGAACAGGGCGACCGTCTCGACGTGGTGGGTGTGCGGGAACATGTCCACCGGCGCCACCGCGGTCAGCCGGTAGTCGAGTTCCGCCAGCCCGGCGGCGTCTCCCGCGAGGGTGGTGGGGTTGCAGGAGACGTAGACGAACCGGTCTGCCCCGAGCGCGGCGGCCCGTTGCAACGCCTTGCGCGCCAGCCCGGCGCGTGGCGGGTCGGCCACGACGACCGCCGGTCTGTCGCCGCCGTCGGTGCGCCCTGCGTCGAGCACCGGATGCGGCGGGAAGCGCAGCAGCGGCCGCACGTCGCCAGCGTAGAACGAGGCGTTGTCGACGCGGTTCAGGTCCGCGTTGACGCGCGCCGCGGCGATCGCCTCCTCCTGGATCTCCACGGCGTGGACCTCGCGCGAACGGCGCGCCAGAGGGAGGCTGAGGGAGCCGATGCCGCAGTAGAGGTCCACGGACGGACGTGTCGGATCGGGGGAGGCGAACCGCAGCGCCGTGGCGTAGAGCGTCTCACACACGGCGCTGTTGGTCTGCAGGAACGCGGCGGCGGGCACGCGCAGGTCGACGCCGGCGATGCTCTCCCGCAGATGCGTCGGGC
>JAAYBE010000028.1 GCA_012719015.1 Actinomycetota bacterium | reverse complement strand
TTCGGCCGGGCCTCGAAGGCGGGCCGGCCCTTCTTCGCGCGCGCCCACACCTGGCGCAGGGAGGTACGGGTGTGCGCCTCCAGCTCCTCCGCCGCGGGCAGAGCGGAGCCGGCGCGCGCCGCCGCCTCGAGCTCGCGCGCCCGCGCGTCCACCTCCTGCCCCAGCAGCGCGTCCAGGCTGGTGAGCTTGCTGAGCCGGTACGCCAGGCGCCTCTCCCTGGGCGCGTCGTCCAGCCAGCCGTTCCAGCCGAGGTAATAGTGGTAGAAGTACGCGCGCGGACAACGATCCAGTTTGCGCTGCCGGCTGATGGACCAGCCGAACTCCGGATATGGCTTGATCACGAACGTCATATCGCCGGCATCTCCTCCCGCGGCGCCGTGGCCTCGCGCGCCCCGGGCCGCCTGGCCGGAGGACGCCGACCAGGCCTCGGTCCGCCACACGCCCATCGACACGGTCCCGGCCGCGGCGCAGATGGGCGCCGATGCCACCTGCCATGGGCGCCGATGCCACCTGCCCCACGTCGCCCGCACGCGACATCTGCACTGACGGCCACACCCCGATGGTAGTCCATGCGGGCGTCCGGTGGACGCGGGGCGCAGATGCGTCACTCCACGACGCGGCCTGACCCGGGCCGGGAGAGGACGGTGACCAAGCATACGGGGAGGGTCGGACGGAAGGCGTCACGGGCAGTGACTCCGGAAAAGGGGTGGCCGGGGCGGCCGATCGCAGTCGCCGGCGCTACTTTCTTCGGCAACGGACGGCGTCGTCGATGATGGGATATCCGTCTACAGTCGCTCAAGAGTGCTCCGCCACGGCCGACAGAGACACTGACGCCGTCGACACGACCACTGCCGACGCCGCGCCTGGAGGCCTTTGGAGTCCTGGAGGTGTCATGAAGGGGATATCGTTGTCGTCGGTCATCCAGGTGATCAATCTGGAGAAGCAGTCCTGCGACATCGAGGCACGGGCCGGCGGCCAGTGCGGGCAACTGCACTTCCGGGAAGGGACGCTCGTCGATGCGCTGGCTGACGGACTGGCGGGGGAGGACGCCGCCTACGAGATCCTGGGCTGGGACGACCCCGAGTTCGACGTGAGCACGGAGCACTCCCCCCGTGATCGCACGATCGAGGCCGACCTCACGCAGATGTTGCTCGAGATCGCCCGCCGCCGGGACGAGGAGCTGGAGGAGTCCGCGAGGAGCGCGGCGGCGCAGGACTCCGTCGCGCCGCATGCGGCGCCGCCGGCGCCGCCCCTGGTCGAGTCTGCCTCGGGGAACGGCCGTGGAGGTGCGCAGGCGGAGCCCGACATCATGGCCGAGATGGAGGCCGCGCTGGCGGAGGTGCGGGTCGAGCCGGAGATCGAGGCGGCGCCCGAGCCGCACGGCGCGCCGGGGCGGGCGCCGGCCCCGCCGACCCGCGGCGCACCCCCCGCGGCCGCCGTGCGGAGTGGTCTCAGCGCCGCCGGCCTCAAGCGCGTCGTACAGCTCGCCAAGGACGGCCTCGGCGACGCGCTGCTCTCGGCCGACCTCTTCTCGAGCGCCGACGGGACGTCGTATGTCGGCGTCAACAGCCGACCGGCGGTGTGCGCGCTCGTGAACCAGGTCACGGAGCGCCTGAACCGGGCGTTCGACAAGGGGGGTCTGCCGCCGCTCGGCCGCTACTACATGGCCGAGCTGGACGGCTCCGGTCTCCTGCTGGTGGCGCCGTGCGGCGACCTGCAGCTCGTCCTCGTGGTGGACACCGGTCGCGTGCAGCTCGGCCTGCTGATCAACGTGGTGCTCCCCGAAGTGCTCGCCGCCCTTGAGGAGGTGAGCCCCGGATGAAGGTGTTCACCGCGTCCGGCATCGAGGGCTCGACGCCCTGCTTCCGCAGGTTCCTGAGCGCCGTCCGGAGTTACGGGGCGGACGTGGGCGTGCTGCTGGGCGACCTGACGGGGCGGAAAGTGGTGTCGGCGATCAGAACGGGTCCCTCCACGTGGACGGTCCCGCTGGACGGCAAGGTGCACGAGGTCGACTCGCCGACGGCGTTGGCCGAGCTGACCGGGCACATCAGCGACCACGGTGACTACTGGCTCGAGCAGACACCTGAGGAGTACGAGCACCTGCGCTCCAACCAGTCGCTCGTCGAGCTCTACTTCAAGTCGCTCGTGCGGCAGCGTATCGAGGAATGGCTCACGTTGGCCGACGAGAAGCTCGGCGCGGACGGGCCGCCCGTCTTCGTGGCGCCCGGCTGTGGCGACTGGCGCATCATCGACGAGCTGTTCGAGCACGGCGGCCGGCTGCTGCCCTGCGACGACCGTGTCGTCCAGATCGACGGCTACCAGATGGTCACCTCCTCGTCCAGTGGGCCCACGGAGTGGGAGCTGGTACGGGAGATGGACGACCGGCGACTGTACACGAAGCTCCTCGAGCTGTGCTCGGGCGTGGGCGACCCCGACTTCGCGATCCTCAACCTGCAGGCCGAGAGCAGGGCCACGCAGCGGATCGTCAAGCGGTTTCAGCCGCTGGTGCGCTTCCGCGGCTCGGCGCAGGGCGGCAACGGAGGCGCCTCGAAGCAGGGGAGGACCCTCGAGCTCAGCCCGCGCAGCCCGATGGTCGAGGACGCCGCGCCGACGCTGCACGGCGTGCTCGTGCAGCTCGAGGGCGGCGCGGTCAAGGACTACGTCTTCACCGAGGCCTGAGGGCGCGGACCAGGCCGGCGCGAGGCCGCCCTCCGCGATCCCCGGCGCGCCTGACCGGGTCCCTCCTCGGCCGGGTTCTTCTCCGTCCGTCAGAGCGTCTGGGTCGCCGACTCGATGGTCACGATCACCACGGCCCGCATCCAGCCGAACGTCGCCTTCATCCGGTCGAAGTCGGCGCCCGACTCCCGGAACTCCGCCGAGCCCTTGATCAGGAACCCGGTCCCGGGACCGATCTTGCCCTGCACCTTGCTGCTGCCGCAGGTGATGAGGACGTCCGGGTTGAAGCGGATGTTCGCTTCGGTGCGGTGCATGAACCCCGCGGGGATGAGCATCCGGCCGTCGTCGGTGAGCCGGACGTAGCTGTTCCAGGTGTTGACCATGTGGGGGCCGTCCTCGCCCACCGTGGCGATGGCGACGACGCCGTCTTTCTTGAGCACGTCACGCAGCTTCTCGGGGATGTCCACGCCAGACTCCTTTCGTTGGCCGGAACGAACAGTATTCCGCAAGAGCAGGGTGTTCAATCGGTCGCTGCGGCGCGGGATTGTGGGAGCGGGTGAGGCGCACCCGCCGGCCGGACCGCCGCCTCGCGGCCGGGGCGCCGCCGTACATCGTGGGGGGCATGGTCGGAAGTGCGGCGGAAAAGAGGCCGGAGCAAACGTCGGGCAAGCCGGGTATATAGCGGAGAACATCTCCTGCTCCAATCGGTGCGTGGTCCTCTCCGAAGGAGACACGATGAAGCCACTCGAGCCGCCCGGTCGATCCGCGTTCAGACTGATCGCCTGTCCCGCGGTGCTCGGCGAACTCGCCGAGGGCGCGGCCGACGACCTCGGCTGCGACACGCTCCCGGCCCGGATGCACCTGAGCCCGGAGCGGCTCAAGGAGGGTCTGCACGCCGCCGTCGCCGAGGTGGACGTCCCTGGTGCCACGATCGTCCTCGGGTACGGACTGTGCTCGAACGCCGTGCTCGGCCTGAAGACGCGTCATGCCACGCTGGTGGTGCCGCGCGTCGACGATTGCATCGCCATGCTGCTCGGTTCCAACGAGGCGTTCGCCGCCGAGGCGGAGAAGGAGCGCGGCAGCTACTACCTCACCAAGTCGTATCTCGACGAGTGCTCGACCGTGGTCAGCGAGCACGAGCAGATGACCGAGAAGTACGGCTCGGACAAGGCGCAGCGCATGATGCGTCTGGTGCTCCAGCACTACACGCGCCTCGTGCTGATCGATACTGGTCGTTACGACCTGGAGGCCTGTCGAGCGCGCGTCGAGACGGTTGCAGGCGTGTACGGACTCACCGTGGACGTGGTGCCGGGAACGACGCGGATCGTGGATGCGCTCGTGGACGGCGAGTGGGGCGACGACTTCGTCGTCGTCCCTCCCGGACACGAGCTCACTCTACGCGACTTCCGCCCGGAGCTGTTCCAGGATGACGCGTCGTCGCCGCCGTCTCAGGACCCGCCGTCCGCGGCCGAGGCGCCGTGACGCGCTGCCAGCAGTCCCTGGCAGATCCTGACGCCCTCCATCGCATTGTTGGTCCACGAATCGGCGCCGCAGAACCGGCAGAGCTCGGCATCGACGATGCCGCCGCCGAGGATCACGTGAGGCTTCAGCGCCAACTCGTCCGCGCTCTTCAGGGCGGTCGTCGTCGCTCGCATGCTTTCGAACGCCGCCGTGATGAGACCGGAGAGGCCGACGATGTCCGGCCGGTCTGTGACGGCGGCGTCGAGGAACGTCCGCGGCGGCACGTCGACGCCCAGGTCGATGACCGTGAATCCGTGGCCACGCAGGGTGGTCGCCGTGAGGTTCTTGCCGATGTCGTGGATGTCGCCGGCCACGGTCCCGAGCAGCACGGTGCCGGACGAGTGGCCCTCCATCTCACCCTCGAGCCCCGGTCGAATCAACGCCAGCACTTCGCGGAAGATCTCTCCGGCGAGGATCAGCCCGGAGAGGAAGTACTCCTCACGCTGGTAGCGCTCGCCGATCACGCGCATCGCCTGTTCGCACGCACTGACGATCGGCAGCGAACGCTCTCCCTGGACCAGCGCCTGCTCCACAAGGCGGAGAGTCCGATCCTCGTCCAGCTCGATCAGCGCGTCCGTGATGGTGTTCATCTCGTCCACGGTCCTTCCGGGTCGTCGGCGGTCACGCCCGGTCCGAGCCGCGTCTCCAGAGAGAACTGATCCGCGCGGCAGAGGAACCAGCCCCAGCTCACCGGCGCGCC
>JAAYBE010000229.1 GCA_012719015.1 Actinomycetota bacterium | reverse complement strand
GCCTTCTGACGCGCCTGGCGTCGTTTGAGCATGGCCAGGATCAGGCTGCGATGCTCGTGCTCCATCTCCAGGAACATGGGGAAGGTGGCACGCACGCTCATGTGCTCCGGGTCGCCGGCGTGGATGCCGGCGACGATGGGCTCCGCGATGCGCTGCAGGGCTTCCCGGCCGAGGCGGCGGCGCACGAAGTCGCCCAGGCTCTCGTCCAGGGCCTGCCCGGCGGGACCCTCCAGGCCGAGGGTCGCGGCGCCGCCGCGCGGCAGCACGAGGTCGAGGCCCATGCGCGCCTTGCCGGGCCAGCTCATGAGCCCGCTGAGCGCGAACGGCACCATGCGCGTGGGGACCATGAGGATGATGCCCTCGGGCAGCTCGTGCAGACGCCCACGGGTGTAGACGAAGCTCTTGCGGATGTCCTCGTTGCAGTCGAGGAACCGGTCGGCGATGCCGAGCTCGCGGGCGGCCGTGATCGGCCAGGGCTTCTCGATGATGGCCGAGTCCGGCCCACCCTCGACGACGAACCCGTCGCGGCGCTCCGTGTGCACCTTGCCGCCGAAACGCGGATCCTGCTCGAACAGACGCCAGTCGAGGGAAGGGTCCTGCGCGCGCGCCGCCTCGAGAACGCGCGCCGCCCCAAGGCCGGCCATGCCGCCGCCCACGACGACGACGCGGCACGGCCGCCCTCCGGCTCCCCCGTGGCGCGCCGCGGTCGGATCGCTCATGTCGTCATCCGTCGGCGGGCAGGTTCTCCGCCCTGTCCGCCGGAGTCGCCGGCCGCTCCGCCAGATGGGCGGTGACGACGGCCGCCAACGCCTCGATGAACTGCGGCGAGTCGTTGGGGGGACGCGTGCGTCGATACTCCATGCCGAGGTCCTCGATGTGGCCGCGCAACACGACGTCCAGGTCGTACAGCGTCTCCACGTTCTCGCTCACGAACCCGACCGGCACCACGAGGATCTTCTTCCAACCCTCTCCCGCCAGATCGCGTGCGACCGCGTCGGCCTCGGGCTCCGTCCACTCCCCGCCGCTGCGGCCCCTGCTCTGGAACCCGAAGCGCGACCCCCCGGCTGCGATCCGCCGGGTCAGCTTGGCGGCGGTCTGTCGCAGCTGCTCGACGTAGGGATCGCCGGCCGCGACGGTCTCGGCCGGCACGCTGTGCGCCGTGAACAGCACGGCCCACTCCCTGGCGTCGGAGCCGTCGAGCGCCTCGGCGATGCGACGGCTCACGGCGCCGACGAACCCCCGGCTCGCGTGCCAGCCCTCGAGGAGCGGGATGTCGCGGCCGGCGCCCCCCGCCGCACGGTCCTCGGCGGCGGCCAGCCCGGCTCTGTAACGGCCGCTCGTGAGCCGCGAGGAGAAGGGGCTCATGGGCAGGGCGACGACCTGGGCCGCATCGAGCGCGCGGACGCAGTCGGTGACGCTCGGCTCGCTGTACAGGAACCCAGGGCGCACGCGGACCGGGCCGGGGAGGTCCCGCGTGAGCCTGCCCTGGAGCGCCCGCGCCTGGCGCACGGTGATGCCGGGCAGCGGCGAGGCGCCGCCGATGAGCGCGTAGCGCTCCTTGACGGCGGCGACCGTGGCCGCGTCGGGGACGCGCCCCATGAGCCGCTCGAGGAACGGCGCGACCTGCGCAGGCGTCTCCGGGCCGCCGTAGGCCAGCAGCGCGACGTCGACGGAGCCCCCGGTCACCGCGACATCACCCGGACCGCTCAACCGGCCGCGGCCGAGAGCCGGTGCACCGCATCGACCAGGTACTTGACGTTGTCCGGAGGGGCCTGCGGCACCATGCCGTGCCCCAGGTTGAAGATGTGCCCGGGCCGACCCGCCGCCCGGCGCAGCACGTCGGCCACGCGCTCCTCGATCGCCTGGGGCGGCCCGAGCAGCGTGAGGGGGTCCAGGTTGCCCTGCACGGCCACGTCACCGAGTTGGTCCCAGGCGCGGTCGAGCCGGATGCGCCAGTCGACCCCGATGACGTCGCTGCGCACCTTCGCGACCAGGTCCAGCATGGCGGAGGCGCCGTTGGCGAAGTAGATCACCGGCGCACCTCGCCCTTTGACCGCGTCGATCACGTACTGTACATGCGGAAGGATCGAGAGCTCGTAGTCGTACGGACTCAGCCATCCGGCCCATGAGTCGAACAGCTGCACCGCCTGGGCGCCGGCCGCGATCTGCGCCCTGAGGTAGTCCACCACGACCTCGGAGATCAGGTCCATGAGCCGCGCGAAGGTCACCGGGTCGTGGTACATGAACCGCTTCACGTGGGCGTAGTTGCGGGAGTGTCCCCCCTCGACGATGTAGCTGGCCAGGGTGAACGGTGCGCCCGAGAAGCCGATCAGCGGGACGCCCGGGGCGAGCTCGTGGCGAACGAGGCGGATGGTGTCCATCACGTACTGGAGGTCGGCAGCGGCGTCGATGCCGTGCACACCCTCGAGGTCGCGCGCGCTGCGGATGGGGCGCTCGATGACCGGTCCCTCGTCGCCGGTGAAGTGGAAGCCGATGCCCATGGGCTCCAGCGGCAGCAGGATGTCGGCGAACACGATGGCGGCGTCGAGGTCGAAGCGGCGGAGCGGCTGCAGCGTGACCTCCGCCGCCACGTCGGGCCGCCGGCACATCTCGACGAAGCTCATCTTCTCGCGGATGGCGCGGTACTCGGGCAGGTAGCGGCCGGCCTGACGCATGAGCCACACGGGCGTCGCGTCGACCGGTTTGCGGGCGCAGGCATCGAGGAGGCGCAACGGCATCACCGGACGGGGCAGGGCGGATTGCAGGGACGGTGATTGTACCAAACGGGGGCGGCGCGCTCCGGTGCACGCCGGCGGAGGATCACTCAGCCGGCCTGTACCCCTCACCCCGCGCCGCCCTGTGACACGTGTGGCAGACGGTGATCGTCTCGGCCTCGTGCGGTGAGACGAGATGATGCCGCAACGCACCGGCGCTCAGCCTGGCGCCGCACAGGGCGCAGTGCACGGAGTCAAGGGGGCGGACCTGACCGGCGGGAAGCGGGATGACGACCGGCGCGGGACGACCGTCCGGCCGGCTCGGCAGCGGGTGGACCTGACCCATGGAGTCCTCCCCTCTACTCGGCTGCGGCTTCCGGAGCGGGGGTCCGGCGGGGGGCACGCAGCGTACTTCCAACGTGCCCCGGATCGCCGCGTGCGTAACGCACCGCGTCGCCTCCGGGTCGTCCGGGCGTCGCCGCAGCGGGCGGCGTCGTCAATCTCCTTGAGCCGGACGCCCTCGCCGCCGACGAAGTAGGATGACGACAGGGCCGACGGGGCCCGCCACCCCACCGAGGAGGGATCCTTCATGAGACGTCCGATGATCGCGGCGGCGACGTGCGCCGTCCTGATGCTCTCGGCGACGGTCGCGCACGCGGCGCCGCCGCCCCACGCGGGCGACGACCACCCTGCGCGGCGCGGCGGCGAGCCGTCGGCGAGGGCCGACGCCGGCGCACTCTCCGCGAGAGCCGCCTTCCGGCCGCTCGGCGCCCGCCTCGCCACGGGGACGGCCACCGTGTACGGCACGCTGCGCGATTCGTACGGCACCCCGACCTCGAGCGCCTGGGTCGAAGCCTGGTCGAAGGTCGGCACACAGCTCTACTGGGCGGAGACGCAGACCGACGCCGGCGGCAACTACTCCATCGCCGCCGCCGCCCCGTCCACCCAGGGCGAGGTCTGGGCGTACCCGGACGGCGACTCGGCACTCGCCCGCACCACCGGCGCCTGGGCGACCGGCGGCTCCTATCAGCAGAACCTCTACCCCGGCCGTGTCTCAGTGACGGCGTACCGGGGCGGCCGTTGGGGCGACTCCAGCCGGCTCTCCGTGCGTCTGCACGGCGGGCAGGTGTACTCGAGGGGGACCGTCTACGCGGCCGATACGACCTCGCCGATCACCGGCGACGTGGAGGTCCTCAACGGAAGCTACGACAACGGCAGCGTCAGGTTCTTCCTCAATGAGGGCGTGGAGTTCAAGTTCAACCCTGCGCTCAGCGTGACGTCCGGCACGCCGTCCGGCT
>JAAYBE010000228.1 GCA_012719015.1 Actinomycetota bacterium | reverse complement strand
CGCACGGCTGCGAGGGTCCGGCGAGCGGCGCCTACATGGTCACCGACGAGCTGGCCCCGTATCTGCCGGTGCCGGTGGTCACCAGGGAGGGCGACAGGTACCACCTCGACTACGACCGGCCTGAGAGTATCGGCCGGGTACGCGGCTTCCTCGGCAACTGGATGGCGGTCATCCGTGCCTACGCCTGGATCCGCAACCTGGGTCCGGAGGGCCTCAAGGAGGTCGCCGAGATCAGCGTCCTCAACAACAACTACCTCGACAACCTGCTCATGGCCGTCAAGGGCGTGAGCAGGCCGTACGCCGAGGGCCACCGCCGGCTGGACCAGGTGCGCTACAGCCTGGAGCAGCTCAAGGAGGACACGGGCGTGGGCACCGAGGCCCTGCGCGACCGCATGGTCGACTTCGGCGTCCAGAGCTACTGGATGAGCCACCATCCGTGGGTGGTGCCCGAGCCGTTCACCCCCGAACCGTGCGAGACCTACAGCAGGGCCGACCTGGACGAGTGGGCTGCGGTGATCAAGAAGGGCAGCGACGAGGCGTACGCCGACGCCCAGTTCGTGCTCGACGCGCCGCACGCGCAACCGATCGACCAGATGCGTCGCACCGAGGCCATGGAGGATCCGGACCAGTGGGCCTTCACGTGGCGCAAGTACAAGCGCAGGTTCGAGGAGCAGGCCTGAGCGCCGTGACCGCCCGACGACGCCCTGGCCCACCGGCCGCCGTCTCCGTCCACCCTCGTGTTCCCTCGATCTCGGGACACAGGGTGTGCCTCCCCGGGGTTGTCACCACGGCCGGTGGCACAGACAGCGTCGCAGACAGCACCATAGGTGGCGCCACGGGGAGCGCCATAGGCAGCATCAGGGGGGAGCACCAGGGCTGGCATCACGGGTTGTGCCATGGGAAGCATCACGGGCAGCACGACAGGTGGCGTCACGGGAAGCGCTATGGGGAGCGCTACGGGAAGCTCCATGGGGAGCACCACGGGTGGCACCGCGGGCAGTGCCGTTCATAGTGCCAACGGTGGTGCCGAGCCCGCGGCGGCCACCTGTCTTCCGTCGCCGCTGGCGGGTTGGCGCGGTTGCCGACGGACAGAGGTGCGGCCGCCGGCAGCCTGAGGCGCGGTAGTGGGTGGCCGGTGCTCTCCGGCCGGGCAGGGCGCTCACGGGGCGGCCCGCTTGGGTATCATGAGCGCGGCCATCCGCGGGACGCGGACGGCCTCCTGGTCCGAGGGAAAGGCGGGGGAGGTGCCCCAGCGACCGGTCAAGCCCGGCGTCAGCGCGCCAGACGCTCCTCTCGCGGCGTCCCGCCTCCTTCGGCGAGGTCTCGAACGGCAGGGCCGGGCGGCGCTGCGGCGGGAGCCGGCGCCGCGGCAGCTGGAAGCGCCGCCGACGGTCGTCGGGATGACGGTGGCGTGAAGAGGCTCGGCCTCATCGTGAATCCCTGCGCCGGCGTGGGCGGCCGCGTCGGCCTCAAGGGAAGCGACGGCGCGGAGGTGCTGCGCGCGGCGCTCGAGCGCGGAGCCGTGCGTGACGCGCCGCGCCGCGCGCGCCTGGCGCTCGAGCGTCTGGCCCGCTCCCGCGCTCACGTCGAGGTCGTCACGTGGCCGGGCGAGATGGGCGAGGACGAGGCACGCGCGGCGGGCTTCTCGCCGCGCGTGCTGGGCTCGCTGCAGGGACGCACGTCGTACGTCGCGTGGGAACTCGAGCGCAGCGGGAAGAGGCCGGCCGTGACCGGCGGGGACTTCGTGCTGACGACGGCCGACGACACCGAGCAGGCGGCCCGTGACCTCGCGGCCGCCGGCGTCGATCTCATCCTCTTCGCCGGCGGCGACGGCACGGCGCGCAACATCTGCGACGCCGTCGGTGACCGGGTGCCGGTCATCGGTGTGCCGGCCGGCGTGAAGATCCACTCGGCGGTGTACGCGACGACCCCGGCCGCCGCCGGCGACATCGCCGCGCTCTTCCTGCAGGAGCGGCCCGTGGGGGTCCAGCTGCGCGAGGGCGAGGTGATGGACATCGACGAGCAGGCGTTCCGTGAGGACCGTGTCTCCGCGCAGCTCTACGGGTTCCTGACCGTGCCGTATGCCCGCGGCCTCACGCAGAGCGCCAAAGCCGGCGGCGTCGCCGGGGAGGAGCGCGCCCTCAACGACATCGCCACCGAGGTCATCGCCGGCATGGAGCCGGGGGCGCTCTATCTCCTGGGACCGGGCACGACCACGCGGACGGTCATGCAGCGTCTGGGGCTGCCCAAGACGCTGCTCGGCGTGGACGCGGTCCGTGACGGGAAGCTCGTCGGCGCCGACCTCGCCGAGGGCGATCTCCTCCAGCTGGCCGCCGCGTCACCGAAGACGTACATCGTGGTGACCGTCATCGGCGGTCAGGGCCACATCTTCGGGCGGGGCAACCAGCAGTTCAGCCCCGCCGTGCTGCGGCGCGTCGGCCGCGACCACGTCATCGTCATCGCCACCCAGACGAAGCTGCTGAGCCTCGAGGGACGTCCGCTCCTCGTCGACACCGGCGACCCCGGGCTGGATGCGGAGCTCAGCGGTTACGCCAAGGTCGTCACCGCTCTGGGCGAGCGCACGATGTACAAGGTCGGAGGCTGAGAGCCGGCCGCTTGCGACGGGTGGGACCGCCGTCCCGGCGCGTGCCCCGGGCCCCTTCATCACCGGGCCGATCCCGCGCCCGGGGCGGGCATTGGCAAACGGCCGCGCGGCGATACAATCGGGGATGCCGAGGCTCCGCAGGGGAGAGCTGTGCCCTGCCCACGCCTCCGTCCGGACGACGCCGCCATGGCGCCGCCTGGCCAAGCCGCATCAGGAGAAGGGAGCGTCATGAAGGTACTGGTCGTGGGCACCGGGGGCGTGGGGCAGGCGATCGCCT
>JAAYBE010000227.1 GCA_012719015.1 Actinomycetota bacterium | reverse complement strand
CGCCGCCGCGCGACCGACCGCTTCGCGGCCGGGCATGGCTGTTCGGCGACGACATCAGCACCGACCACATCGCGCCGGGTCGGCTCTTCCATCTGCGCACCGACCTGCCCGAGCTGGCCAAGCACGTGCTCGAGGACGCGCGCCCCGAGTTCGCCGCCGGGATGCGGCCGGGCGACTTCGTCGTCGGCGGCCGCAACTTCGGGCTGGGCTCGAGCCGCGAGCATGCGCCGCGGATCATCAAGCTCGCCGGCGCCGGGGCGGTGCTCGCGCAGAGCTTCGCGCGCATCTTCTTCCGCAACGCCATCAACGTCGGCCTGCCCGTACTGCAGTGCGACACGAGCGGCATCGGTGAGCAGGACGAGCTGGAGGTCGATCTGGGCGCGGGTGAGGTCCGCGACCTGACCACCGGCGCAGTCATCCCGTTCGTGCCGTTGCCCGAGGTGATGGTGACCATCCTGGACGACGGCGGTCTCGTGGCCCACGTCAGGAAGCACGGCGGCTTCGCGCTGCCGGGAGGGCCCGACACATGACGCATGTAGTCACCCTGATCCCCGGCGACGGTACCGGTCCCGAGCTGGCCGCGGCGCTCGAGACCGTGATCGCGGCGACCGGCGCGCCGATCGACTGGGAGCGGCACGACGCAGGGCTGGGCGTGATGGAGGAGCACGGCACGCCGCTGCCCGAGCATGTGCTCGAGTCGATCCGCCGCAACAGGGTGGCGATCAAGGGCCCGATCACCACCCCGGTCGGGCACGGTTTCCGCAGCGTGAACGTGGCGCTGCGCAAGGAGCTGGACCTGTACGCGTGCCTGCGTCCGTCCCGGAGTCTGAAGGGCGTGCGCAGCCGTTACGACGACATCGACGTCGTGGTGGTGCGCGAGAACACTGAGGATCTGTACGCGGGCATCGAGCATATGGTCGGTGACGATGCCGCAGAGAGCATCAAGATCATCACGCGGAAGGGCAGCCGGCGCATCGCCCGTTTCGCCTTCGAATATGCGCGTCGACACGGGCGCCGCAAGGTCACCGCGGTGCATAAGGCCAACATCATGAAATGCACCGACGGGCTGTTCCTGAGCGTCGCCCGCGAGGTCGCCGAGGACTACCCGGACATCGAGTTCGAGGATCGCATCGTCGACAACATGTGCATGCAACTGGTGCAGAAGCCCGAGCTGTACGACGTACTCGTGATGCCGAACCTCTACGGCGACATCGTCAGCGACCTGTGCGCCGGGCTGATCGGCGGCCTCGGGGTGGCGCCCGGCGCCAACCTCGGCGACGAGGTGGCGGTGTTCGAGCCCGTGCACGGCAGTGCGCCGAGATACGCGGGACAGGACAAGGTGAACCCCACGGCGCTGCTCCGCTCCGGCGTGCTGCTGCTCGAGCATCTCGGTGAGGAGGCGGCGGCGAGGAGGATGGAGGAGGCCATCGCCGCCGTCGTCGCCGAGGGCAAGGATGTGACTTACGACCTGGGCGGCTCGACCGGGACCTCCGGTATGGCCGCCGCCATCGCCCGCCGCATCGCCGGCTGAGGGCAGGGAGGCCCGCCGTGCACGAGGACGAACGCCATATCAACCTGCACGCCACGCCGGAGATGATGGCGGGCGTGTACGCCAACTTCGCCAATGTCAGCCACTCCGACTACGAGTTCTCGATCACCTTCGTCCGCCTCGACCACGAGAGCGAGGAGCCCGGGGAGCTGAACGGCGTCGTGGTGAGCCGGGTGAATCTCTCGCCGCGGTTCATGAAGGAGCTCGTCGACGCCATGAACGACAACTACGGCAAGTGGCTGCAGGCGGAGAACATCAAGAACCTGCCTGAGGCGCCGGGTCACGAGCGGCCGTCCGACGAGGACTGAGGCGCGGGTCCGACACCGGGGCGTTCGCTCGGGGCGCCGGAGACGACGCGCCGGAATGGCCAAACGACCCCGCGTTTCACAGCGCTCTTGTCCTGCCGAGGCGGCGTTTCGGGGCATTGCCGCACCGGCGCCGCCTCGTCTAGAATGGAGCGGCCTGTACTCCCACGCTCCCTTCGGCGTCCCCGTGACCGGGCGACCGCCGAGGGGGACGGTGGCGATCCCATCGCACGTCTTCAGGAGGACGCCGTGGATTTCTACCAAGGCAAGGTGCTCAGGCTGGACCTGAGCACGAGCACCTCTGTCGTCGAACCGCTCAACATGGAGTGGGCGGAGCGCTACATCGGCGGCAAGGGGCTGCTGTTGCGCTACCTGTGGGACGAGGTCCCGCCACAGGTCGATCCGTGGGCGCCCGAGAACCCGGTCATCCTCATGACCGGCCCGTTCGCCGGGACGAACGTCAGCACGTCGTCGCGCCTGGTCGTCGGCTGCAAGAGCCCGCAGACGGGGATCCTCAACGACAGCTACGTGGGGGGGTCGTTCGCCCCGGAGATGAAGTTCGCCGGTTACGACGTCATCATCATCATTGGCGAGTCGCCCGAGCCGGTGGTCGTCACCATCAAGGACGACGTCGTCTCCTTCGTGCCGGCCAAGCCGAAGTACTGGGGCATGCGGACGTCGGAGATCGAGCAGGCGCTGCGCGACGACTTCGACCCCGATGCCAAGACGCTCTCCATCGGTCCCGCCGGCGAGAACGAGATCCTCTGGGCCTGCCTCTCCACCGACCAGTTCCACAAGGCCGGGAGGGGCGGACACGGCGCCCTCTGGGGCCACAAGAAGCTGAAGGCGGTCGCCATCCGGGGCACCGGCTCCGTGAGCGTCGGCGACGCCAGGGCGTTCCTCGCCGACCTGCTCCGCATCCACAGTGAGTACGTCCTCACGGAGGACAACCTGTGGGCCAACGAGGAGGGCACTCCCATCCTGGCACAGGTCATGAGCGACGCCGGCGTCATGCCGACGCGCAACTGGTCCTCGGGCACCTTCGACGAGGTCGAGAACATCAACTCGGATGCGTTCCTCAAGATCCGCACCAGGAACCGCGCCTGCTACCAGTGCGCCATCGGGTGCCGCCAGTTCCACGAGATCGACGGCGTGACGGGCGAGGGTCCGGAGTACGAGACCATCGCCCTCTGCGGCGGCAACTGCGGCATCGGCGACATCTCCGCGCTGATGAAGTTCAACGAGCTCTGCGACCAGCTCGGCCTGGACACGATCAGCACCGGCAGCGTCGTGGGCCTGGCGATGGATCTCACCGAGAGGGGCATCAAGGACTTCGGGATGCGCTTCGGCGAGACCGAAGGCTACCTCAAGGCGCCGGGACTCCTCGCGGCCAGAGAGGGCCTGGGCGCCGACCTCGCGCTGGGCGTGCGTGCGCTGGCGGCGAAATACGGCGTGCCGGAGCTGGCCATGGAGGTCAAGAACATGGAGCTGCCGGGCTACGATCCGCGCGGCGCCTTCGGCATGAGCCTCGGCTACGCGACCTCGGACCGCGGCGGCTGTCACATGCGTACGTATCCCATCGCCGACGAGGTCGTCGCCGGCACGGTGGCCCCCGACACCCTCGACGGCAAGGCGCTGAAGATCGTCTGGGGCAACCCGGCGGAGGGCATGATCGGCGAGAACTTCAGCGCCGTGAAGTTCGCCGGCATCTGGTGCGACTTCTGGGCCATCACGCCGGAGCAGATCGCGCAGCTCCTCAAGCACGTCTGGAAGCACGAGTTCAGTGAGGGGGAGGTATTCCGGATCGGCGAACGCATCTGGAACCTCGGCCGGCTCTTCAACCTGCGCGAGGGGGTCGAACCCGACACGATCCCGCAGAAGCTGTATTCGGAGGAGGGCGCCCACACCACCGGCGCCTCCGCCGGGAGGTTCATCGGCGCGGAGACGTTCGAGAAGGCCCTGCGCGAGTTCTACCAGATCCGCGGATGGGACGAGAACGGCGTACCCAGCGAAGCCAAGCTCGCCGAGGTCGGCGTAGACGTGCGCCTCTGAGGCGCCACGCCGGACGAAGGAGAACCCATGCCTCACGTGTTGATCTCGAGCAAGAAGTGCACCGGCTGCCACATGTGCGAGCTGGCCTGCTCCGCCTACCATGAGGGTGCCTACCGCCCCTCCGTCGCGCGTCTGTACAGCGAGTGCAACCCCACCACCGGCGCCATCAGGGGTCACACCTGTCTGCAGCTCGCCTGCGCCAAGTGCCAGAAGGTCTGTCCCACCGGTGCGATCGTGACCAAGGAGATCACGCTCACGATCCCGGGCGACTTCCCCGCCAAGGAGAAGGTGGGTGAGGTCGTCAAGGGCTACGTCCTGGTCGTCGACGAGGATCTCTGCACCAACTGCGGCGACTGCTACGAGGTGTGCCCCACGAACGTCATCCACGAGCACCCGGACCGCCACGTCGCCTTCAAGTGCGACCTGTGCGACGGCGACCCGCAGTGCATCGCCTTCTGCCAGAACCCGCACGTCCTGGCCGTCGACCTCAAGATCGACAAGGCCGACCGCGAGCTGCAGCCGGCGGAGGCTCCGGCCTGACGTGCCGACGAGCTACGTCAGACTCCCCGCCGGCATGACCGCGCCGGGCGGCGGCCGTGAGGTCGCGTGTCACGGCGCGACCGTGGGCGAGGTGATCGACGAGGCGATCACGGTCGAGCCGCGCATGCGCGCGCGCATCTTCCGCGAGGACGGCCGCAGGTTCGCCGGGATCTTCCTCAACGGACGCAACATCAACGCGCTCGACGGGATGGACACGGCCGTCTCCGACGGAGACAGGCTCAGCGTCGTCCCTCCGCTGTCGGGCGGCTGACGCGGCGTCGGACGGGAAGGACGGGGCGGGCGCTCCCGAGAGCGGAGCGCCCGCCCCGTCATCGTTGGTACACTGATGTCATGGGTGCACCGGGCAGCAGATCCAGGCTCGAGACGACCGGCTTCGCCGACGCCGTCCACGGGCGTGCGAGCGTGCGCCGGTATGGGCCGGACCCCGTCCCGCGTGACGACGTCGAGGCCATGGTCGGCATCGCCGTCCGGGCGGCCAACGCCGGCAACGCGCAGACCTGGCGGTTCGTCGCGGTCGAGGACGAGGGCCTGCGCTCCGCCATGAGAGGTGCGGTCGAGCAGGCCCTCGACGACATGGCGGCCTGGCCCGAGGCGGAAGGGCTCGAGAAGGAGCTCAAGGCCTACCGCGCCTACGCGACGTTCTTCGCCCAGGCGCCCGTGGTGATGGCTGTTCTGGGAGGCGTGTACCACTCGTTCGCCGACGACCTGCACGAGCGCCGCGGGCTGCCGCGCGAGGAGCGCGACCGGCGGCGCCAGCGCCCGGATCTGCAGAGCCTGGGAGGGGCGATCCAGCTGCTCTGCACGGCCGCCCACGCCATGGGATACGGCGCCTGCTGGATGACGGCACCTGTGCTCGCCGCGCCGGCCATCGAGCGGCTGCTCGGCATCGACCCCCGGTGGCGGCTCGTGGCGGTGGTCCCCATCGGGCGGCCGCTCGTGCCGCCGCGGCCGTCGCAGCGGCTGCCCGTCAGCGACGTCCTCGAGTTCCGATGAACGTCTCGGGTCCTCGCGGGGCCGACGTCTCCGCTCTCTGTGCCCGCATCGTCGACGGCGCCGTGCCGGATGTGCGTGACGTCGAGACGCTGCTGCGCGCGCGCGACGACGCCGCGGTCGTCTTCGCCGCGGCCCGCCAGGTCCGTGCGCGTCACTGCGGCGACGCGGTCTTCCTGTACGGCTTCGTCTACTTCTCCACCTACTGCCGCAACGACTGCACCTTCTGTTTCTACCGGGCAGGCAACACCGAGAGCCCCCGGTATCGCAAGAGCCCGGCGGAGGTGGTCGCGATCTGTCGGGACCTCGCCTCCTCAGGGGTGGTGCTCCTCGACCTGACCATGGGCGAGGACCCGCGTCTCCGGAGCGCATCCGGCCGCGCGGCGCTCGTGGACCTCGTCGCCGCCGTGGCCGCGGAGACCGGCATGCCGGTGATGGTCTCGCCCGGCGTGCTCGAGGAGCCCACGCTGCGTGCGCTCCGTGAGGCCGGAGCGGCCTGGTACGCCCTGTACCAGGAGACCCACACACCCGAGCTGTACGCCCGTCTGCGGGTGGGGCAACCGTTCGCGGCGCGCGCCGGGGCGCGCGCCGCAGCGCGCCGCGTCGGGCTGCTGGTGGAGGACGGTCTCCTCACGGGCATCGGTGACACTCCGACCGACCGCGCCCACTCCGTCATCGCGATGCGCGACGCAGGCTGGGAGCAGGTCCGGGTGATGACGTTCGTGCCGCAGGCGGGGACGCCGCTCGCCGACGTGACGCCCGCCGGCGACCTCGACGAACTGCTCACCATCGCCGTCATGCGCCTCGTGATGCCCGAGCGGTTCATCCCGGCGTCGCTCGACGTGGACGGCATCGCCGGTCTGGAGCGCAGACTGGAAGCGGGCGCCAACGTGGTCACCTCCATCGTGCCTCCGACGACGGGACTCGCCGGCGTCTCCCAGGCCGAGCTCGACATCGAGGAGGGTCACCGGACGGTGCACGGCGTCCTGCCTCATCTCAGCCGTCTCGGGCTGCGGGCGGCGGGGGTGGCCGAATACCGGGAGCGGATGGCCTCCCTGGCCGCCGCGGCCCGGCAAGGGGACGCGTGCGCCTCCTGATCGTCGGCGGCAAGCTGCAGGGCACGGAGGCCGTCTATCTCGCCGCCAAGGCGGGGTGGGACACCGTGGTCGTGGATCGGCGCGAGGCCACCCCGGCCTCCGGGCTGGCCGATACCGTCGTGATCGCCGATATCACCGCCGACGAGGCGCGGGCGCGCGGTCTGGTGACGGCCTGCGACGCCGTCCTGCCCGCCTGCGAGGACGAGTCGACCCTGGCGTGGCTGACCGAGCATGTGCCGGCTTGGGGCGTGCCGCTGCTCTTCGATCTCGACGCGTACCGCGTCACCTCTTCCAAGCTGGCCTCGCGGCGTCTCTTCGCGGAGCTGGACGTGCCCCGTCCGGGCGACTGGCCCGGGTGCGGCTTCCCCGCCGTGGTCAAGCCGAGTTCGGGCAGCGGCAGCGAAGGGGTGACCGTGGTATCGGACGAGCAGGGACTGGCCGCTGCGCGCCGCGCGCTGGAGCGCGGCGGCCATGAGGTGGTCGTCGAGGAGTACGTCGAGGGTCCGTCGCTCTCCCTCGAGGTCCTCGCCTGGAAGGGTCACGCCGTGCCGCTGCAGGTCACCGGTCTCGAGTTCGACGCGGCCCACGACTGCAGTCGGGTCGTGGCCCCGGTGGCCGAGTCGGACCTCCCCGCGGCCGATGTCCGGGACTGGGAGTCCGCCGTGGTCCCGGGGGTGTGCCGGGCGCTGGAGGAGGCGAGTCTCCGTGTGGCCGGAGCCCTCCGCCTGAGCGGGGTGATGGACGTCGAGGTGATGGTGAGCGGGTCAGAGCCGCGGCTGCTCGAGATCGACGCGCGTCTGCCCAGCCAGACGCCGACCGCCGTCTACTGGTCGAGTGGGCTGAACCTGGTCGAGGCGTTGACGCGGACGATCCTGGACGAGGCTCCGCCGGCGGTGGACTGCACGCCGCGGCGCGCCTGTGTGTATCAACACGTGCGCGCCGGTGGGGGTATGCTGGAGGTCGTCGGTGAACACGTGATGGGCACTGCCGAGCCGTTGCGACTGGCGCCCGGGTTCTTCGGCGCCGACGAGGCGCTCACGGACTACGTGCCCGGCCGATCCGCATGGGCGGCGACCTTGATCGTGGCGGCGGAGAACGTCCCCCGGGCTCGCGCGCGGGCCGACGACGTGGTCACCGAGCTGGCGCGGCATGAGGGTCTGCGAGCCGTCCCGCAGGGCGACTTCCCGAACGCGGACGAAAGAGGTACGCGATGACACGACTGACCGAAGCCGACGTCACGACGCTGACGCGCGAGCTCGGAAAGTTCGAAGCACGCCTGCTGGAGGCGACCGGTCTCGACCTGCGCAGTCTGGCGCTGCGCGCGGCCGGCATGGAGGACTGCTGCGTCCAGCTGCGCGGCGCCCGTATCGCGGCGGTGCCGATGACCGCCGGCGACGGCGTTATCACCGGGTTCACGGACTGCGTCGTCGCGGTGTTGCTCCACCTCGGCTGCGACGCGTGGGCGAGCACCCAGCCGGATGTGCGCGGCATCCAGGCCGCCGTGGCGGCGGGGGCCGGCGTGCTCTTCCTCGCCGACGACCATCGTTTCATCGCCCTCAACGTCACCAGGG
>JAAYBE010000226.1 GCA_012719015.1 Actinomycetota bacterium | reverse complement strand
GCTGGACAAGGCCTTCCCCTACAACAAGTGCGCCTTGTGCACGCTGACGCCCAAGCTCAAGCAGGTGATGCAGGAGCCGGGCATCGAGGTCGTCACCAGCGCCGAACTGACCGCCCTGGAGGGCGAGGCGGGCGCCTTCACGGCGCGCATCACCCGTCATCCCCGCTTCGTGGACCCGGCCGCCTGCACGACCTGCGGGGACTGCGTCCCGGTCTGCCCGGTCACCCTCCCCAACGACTTCAACGACGGCATGGGTACGCGCAGGGCGATCGGCAAGCCGTACCAGCACGCCATCCCCAACGTCTTCGCGGTGCTCAAGCGCGGCCACAGCCCCTGCAAGCTCGCCTGTCCGCTGCACACCAGCGTACAGGGCTCCCTCGACCTCGTCCGCGAGGGACGGTTCGCGGAGGCGTACGCGATCGCCGCCGCGGCCAACCCCTTCCCGGCGGCGTGCGGCCACGTCTGCGACAGGGCCTGTGAGGAGGCCTGCGTACGGGGCGAGGTGGACGAGCCGGTGGCGATCGCCGCGCTCGGGCGCTTCGTGGCGGAGTGGGCCGCGGAACACGTGCCGCTGGCCGAGACGGTCCCGGTGCGTCACGAGGAGCGCGTCGCCGTCGTGGGCGCCGGCCCGGCGGGGCTCACCGCGGCGCGTGAGCTGGCGACGCTCGGTTACCGGACGACGGTGTTCGAGGCGAAGGAGGAGGCCGGCGGGAGCCTGCGCTACGGCCCCCCGGAGTCCCGCCTCCCCGACGCGTCGCTGGACCAGGACGTGGCCCGCATCGCGGCGCTCGGTGTCGACCTGCAGACTGGGCGCCGCGCCGGCGCCGACTTCACCGTCGAGGGACTGCTCGAGGGCGGGGAGTTCGAGGCCGTGCTTCTGGCCGCGGGGGAGCAGAACGAGGAGCTCTCCCACCTGTCCGCCGAGGCCCGGGACGAGGCGGCCGGGGCCGGCGCGCGGGCGGCGGCGACCATGCACGGGCGCGTCTTCTCCGTCGCCCCCGCACCGACGGTGGTCGGGGCGATCGCCGCCGGCCGCCGGGCGGCGCGCGGCGTCCACGCCGGTCTGCGCGGCGAGGACGCGCGCCTCGACGACGATCTGCTGCCCGAGGCGCGGCCGGACGCCGCCGCGCTCGCGGCCACACCGGTCGTGCTGCGCGAAGCGGCGGCCCAACGCTCGCCGGACGGAGACGCCGCCGATGCCGGAGAGTCCGAGCCCGGGCTGACCGCGGAGCAGGCTCGCGTCGAGGCGCAACGCTGCCTCGACTGCGCCGTCTGCGGGGAGTGCCTCGCCTGCGTGGCCGCCTGCCGCCCGGACGCGGTCCGGCACGGCGCCCGCGACCAGACGCTGGAGAGGCAGGTCGGCGCCGTCGTGGTGACCGCCGGGTTCAGCGGCCACGACCTGGCCCACCACGAGCAGTACGGCTACGGTCGCTACGCGAACGTGGTCTCCTCGTTCGGCTACGAACGCATGCTCGCCCCCAACGGGCCGACGTTCGGCCGGCTCGCCCGCCCCTCCGACGGCGCCCGCCCCACGCGCATCGCCTTCGTCCAGCCGGCGGAGCCCGACGACCCGATGTACGAGGCCTGCGTGAGCCTCTGCGACCTGTACGCGACCAAGGAGGCCATGCTCGCCCCGGCCAAGGTCGAGGGCGCCCGCTGCGACGTCTTCTCGGTCGGGCGGCGACCGGCCGGCAAGGGGTTCGCCGGCTTCCACCGCCGGGCCGCGGAGCGCGGCGTGCGGCACTTCGCCGCGCATCCCTCCTCCGTCCGCGAGGACCCCGTCACGGCGGACCTGCTGGTGCACTGGCGCGACGCCGAGGGCCGTCGCCACATGGAGCGCTACGACATGGTCGTCTTGGTGGTGGCGCTGCGACCGCCCGAGCAGGCCGCAGAGCTGGCGGACACGCTCGGCGTCGCCCTCGACGAGGACGGGTTCTGCGCCACGCCCGAGCTGTCCCCGATCGAGACGAGTCGGCCGGGGGTGTACGCCGCCGGCGCCTTCACCGGCCCCAAGGACGTCCCGGCCTCGATGGCGCAGGCCTCCGCCGCGGCGGCCCGCGCCATGATCGACCTGGCCGCCGCCCGCGCCGCGGCGCCGCCCGCGGCTCCGTCGGCGGGCGCGGGACCGGCGGCGACCGCGGCCGCGCCGCCGCAGCGCGACGGCCGCCGCGAGCCGCCGCGCATGGGGGTCTTCGTCTGCCGCTGCGACAGCACCCGGCCGAACCCCGTCGAACTGGACGAGGTCGCGCGGACGGCCGCGGCGCTCCCCGACGTCGTCCACGTGGAGACCGTCGACTACGCCTGCCGGGCGGACGGCCTCGCGACGATCCGCGCCGCGATCGGCGAGCAGGAGCTCGACCGCGTCATCGTCGCCGGCTGCTCGCCACGCGTCAAGGAGCCGGCCATCCAGGGCGCCCTGCGTCAGGCCGGACTCAACCCGTTCCTGCTCGAGATGGCCAACATCCGCGAGCACGCCGCGTGGGCGCACGTCGGCCAGCCGCGCCAGGCCACCGCCAAGGCCTGCAACCTGGTGTGCATGGCGGCCGCGCGGGCGCGGCTCCTGGAGCCGCTGCAGCGCCGCGAGACGCCTCTCGGCGACGCCGCGCTGGTCGTCGGCGGCGGTGTCGCGGGCATGACGGCCGCGCTGGCCCTCGCCGCGATGGGCCACCCGGTGCACCTCGTGGAGCGCGGCCCACGGCTCGGCGGCCGCGCGCTGCACCCCGACACGAGCGCGGGCGTCCGGACGGCCG
>JAAYBE010000225.1 GCA_012719015.1 Actinomycetota bacterium | reverse complement strand
GCCGAAGCCGTTGTAGGCGTGGTCGATCATCTGCTGGCGGTTCACGATCAGGCGGAAGGCCTGCCGCACGCGTACGTCGTCGAACGGCTTGACGTCGATCCGCATCGTGAACGGACGCCAGGCGCCGTTCTCGGCGTTGAGGAGAGCGAGCCCCTCGGTCGCCTCGATCATCTTGGTCTGGTTGGTCGGCGCCTGCGAGATCGCGTGCACCTCGCCGCTGGTCAGCGCGTTGACGCGCGCCGTCTCGTCGCCGAACTCGATCATCGTCAGGCTGTCCACGTACGGAGCGCCCTCACGATAGCCCTCGAACGGGAGGTACGACCACTGCTCACCCGGACGCAGCTCGACCAGCTTGAAGGGGCCGCTGCCGATGGGCTTCTTGGGGTCGAAGTTGGCCGGCACCATCATGCAGCCGCGGAACGAGAAGGCCTCCGGCAGCAGGACGTTCGGCGACTCGAGGCGGAACTCGACCGTCAGGTCGCCGGTCTTGACCGTGCCGCCTTTGGACAGACCGGACAGCGTCGCGGCGCCCGACTTGGGATCCTTGGGGTCGACGATGCGCTCGAAGGTGTAGACGACGTCGTCGGCCGTGACCGGGCTGCCGTCGTGCCAGGTGAGGCCGTCCTTGAGCTTGACCTGCCACACGGACGCGTCGTCGTTGGGCTCGATGGACTCGGCCATGTAGTTGATCAGGTTGGCGTCGAAGTCGTAGCCCGTCAGCCCCTCGTACATGATGTACTCGTTGCTGATGTCCGCCTCGAAGGCGGCCAGATGCGGGTCGGCGGTGTCCTTGGCGGAGCCGCCGACGATGCCGATCTTGAGGTCGCCGCCCTTCTTGGGCTCACCCGCCGCACCGGTCTCGCCGGTGCTCGTCTCACCGCCCCCGCAGGCCGAGGCGATCGGCCCCAGAGCGGCGACCGCGCCCATGGCCGCGGCGCCCTTGAGCAGGCTGCGGCGTGAAAGCCGCTTGCCGTCGATGAGTTCGCCGAGCTCGGCGATCGCGGGACTCTCGTGTGTCTCGTCGGTCACGATACCGCTCCCCCTATCTCGCTCGCACTTCTGACGTCACATCCCGGCTCGGTCATCGGCGTCGGCGCGCAGGGGCGTCAGTGGAGTGGACCGCGCCCGGCGGTAGCATCCGTGACAGTCGCCCCCAGCCCTTCCGACCCCGATGCCGCCCCTCGGTGATATCGAACACCCACCCGGGTGGGTGGGCCTGATGTGTCACTATGGCCGACTTGTCATGGCTCTGTCAAGGGCCCGAATTGCCTCACCAGAAAAGTACTCGAAAGCGATTCGTTGCCTCACGTAAGAAAGTACTCGAGGGACGCCGAACCTCAGGTTCGAGATCTGAGCGTGAGGGGAGGCGATTGCGGTGGCCTTGTCGATGGCAGAGAGACAGGCGATCACCAAGGAGATGGCCAGGCGCTACGCGCGGGCCGAGAAGAAGCAGCGAGGCGCGATGCTCGACGAGCTCTGCGCGCTCACCGGCTACAACCGCAGCTACGCCGCCAGGCGCCTCAGGGCGCGCGCCCACGGGCCGGCGCCGCCGAAGCGCGGGCGCGAACGGCCACGGACCTACACGGCCGAGCTGCTCCCCGCCCTGCGCAAGCTCTGGGCGACGCTCGACCGCTGCTGCGGCAAGCGCCTGGCGGCGGTCATGGAGGCGACGATCGCGGCGCTCGAACGCCACGGCGAGATCAGCCTCACGCCCGAGCAGCGTGAGCTGCTCGTGGCGGCCTCGCCGGCCACCCTCGACCGGCTGCTCGCCCCGGAGCGCCGCCGGCTGCGCCTGAGGGGCCGCTCGATGACCAAGCCGGGCACGCTGCTGCGCAGCCAGATCCCGGTGCGCACCTTCGCCGAGTGGGACCACGGCAGGGCGGGCTTCCTCGAGATCGACCTCGTCGCCCACGAGGGCGGCGACTCCTCTGGCGAGTTCGCCTACACGCTCTGCGCGACCGACGTGGCCAGCGGCTGGACGGAGCCCCGCGTGGTACGCAACCGGGCCCGCAAGTGGACCTTCGAGGCACTCCAGGACATCCGCAGATGCCTGCCCTTCGCCCTGCTCGGCCTCGACTCAGACAACGGCGGCGAGTTCATCAACCACCACCTCGCGAACTGGTGCGCAGGACAGGAGATCAGCTTCACGCGCAGCCGGCCCCTGAACAAGAACGACGGCTGCTACGTGGAGCAGAAGAACTGGTCCGTGGTGCGCCGCGAGACCGGCTACGGGCGCTACGACACCGACGCCGAGCGCGAGCTGATCGCGGTGATCTACGCCGACCTGCGGCTCTACGTGAACTACTTCCTGCCGAGCATGAAGCTGCGCCTCAAGCAGCGCGTGGGCGCCAGGGTCACGAAGCGCTACGATACGCCGGCGACGCCCTACCAGCGACTGCTGGCTCTGAAGGCGCTCGACGAGGCGACCGCGGCGCGCCTCGCGGCCGAGTACCTCTCGCTCAACCCGGCCGAGCTGCGCCGGCGGCTCACCGACAACGAGAAGAAGCTGACGCGCATGTGTGCCCTGAAGATGGACTCACGAGGAAGGGAGGTGGCGGCCACCGGCTGACTCCTCATGAGTACCTTTCTTCCTGAGGCAACGAAGAGCGCTAGGAGTACCTTCTTAGGTGAGGCAGCAGG
>JAAYBE010000224.1 GCA_012719015.1 Actinomycetota bacterium | reverse complement strand
TGGTCACCCGTTCGGCGCTGCAGAACGCGGCCTCGATCGCCAAGAACATCCTGACCACCGAGTGCATCGTGGCCGACAAGCCGGAGGAGAACGCCGGCGGCGGCATGCCGGGCGGCGGGATGCCTCCAGGCATGATGTGATACCGGAAGAGACGTCTCTTTCGCGTCGGCGGCGGGCGGGCCTCACGGCCCGCCCGCCGCTTTCTTGTGCGGAGAGAGCGAGGCGCGGCGTGCGCAGACGCACGCGCCATGGATCAGTCCTGCGCGTCGGCCTCCCTGCCTTTCGCGCGCAGGTACAGGATCCATCCGATCAGCATGGAGACGAGCGTCCCGCCGCCGCAGATGCCGTAGAAGATGCCCCTGGGAGTGCCCTCGGGGACCTGGTAGAAGAAGATGAAGATGACCAGGGCCATGATGAGGGTGCACAGGACGGTGCAGATCCACGCCCCGACCGCGCCGCCCGGGACCCGGAAGGGACGCGGCCGGTCCGGGTGCTTGCGACGCAGCACCACGAGCGCCGGGAACATCACCAGGAACGGGATCAGGAACACGACGGCCGAGAGCGAGAAGATGGTCCAGAACACGTCCTCACGGGTGCCGAACAGCCAGTAGTTGAGGATCGTGAGCGCGGTCGCCACCGCTCCCGTCAGGTAGATCGCGTAGTCGGGGGTGCCCCAGCGTTTGTGGTAGTGGCCGAACACGCTGGGCGCGGTCTTGTCGAGCCCCGTCGCCGCCAGCGTGTGGTTGCAGCCGATCGTCCAGGTGACCATGTTGCCGATGAAGGTGAACATGATCACGACGATGATGATGTCGAACAGCCAGCCCATGCCGCCGAAGACGGCGCCGAAGGAGATCTTGAGGGCGTCGGCGATGCCGCTCACGATGCTCACGTCCTCGAGCTTGATGGAGCCGAGGATCCCGACGATGCCGAGCATGTAGGCGCCGACGATGAGGATGGCGGCGCCGGCGATCGCCTTGGGGACGTCGCGCTGGGGGTTCCGGATGGCTCCGCCGGCCGAGTTCATGACCTCGAAGCCCATGAGGCTCCAGACGATGGTGGGGATGAAGGCCCAGTTGGCGCTGAACGACGGCTTCCACTGCGAGAGCGCGAAGGAGTTGGCGCTGCCGTGTTTCACGGCGTAGGTGATGCCGGCGATGCCCAGGACCAGCACGACGACCACCTTCGCCACGGCGCTGGCGCTGGCGACCCACTTGCTGTACTTGAGCGGCGCCAGCACGATGAACATCGTGACCCAGATGAGCGCGATCACGATCACGCACTCCCAGAACGTGGAGATGTTCAGATCCCAGGCGACGATCATCGTGCCCACGAACAGCACGAAGACCGACGGCGCCCAGTACGAGAGGTTGATCCAGTACATCCACGCGGTCATCGAACCCCACGCGGGGCCGAAGGCCTCCTTGGCCCACACGTAGATGCCGCCTTCATCAGGCCAGGCGCTGCCCAGCTCCGACGTCAGCAGCGCGTACGGTACGAAGAACAGCACGGCGAGGATGATCCACCAGGTGAGCCCCTCCACGCCGATCGCCGCACCGGTCGCCACCGTGTCGAGCACCAGGATGCCCGAGACGATGAACAGCAGCATCTCGAACATGCGGACGTGCCTGACCTCGCCCAGCTGCTCGCCTCCCCCCCGTGTGTCCGGGACTGTCGCCATCACACTCCTCCTTCGATCAGAACGTCCGTGCAGTGACCGCCGCCGTGGCCGGCGGTCCCGATTGACGGCCACGACCGGTGTGTCGCGGCCGCCCCCCCAGGCTCACCCGACACGCGCGGCCTCGTCGGCCCTGGCGACGATGGCGCGGACGCGCGCCCTGACCTCCTCGGGCAGGGGCTCGGGATGGTGCGTCTCGAGGATCGTGCGTGCCCGTTCCAGGGAGCGGGTGGCGAGGTCGCTCGCCCCACGCTCCTGCCAATCGTCGCGCACGCGGCGATCGATCAGGGCCGGCTGGCTCTGTTCCCGCATGTGTCGCAAGGTGCTGTCGAGCGAGAGGAAGTCGCCGAACGAGCCGACGGCGGCGATCTCGTCCACCATCAGGGTGGCGTCGTTCACGGCGATGCCGCCGACCACCTGTTTGACCATGCGGGCGAACTCGTCGTCCATGACGAGCTGGCCGAAGTCGAAGGTGACGCCCGATTCGATCATCCCCAGGCCGTAGATCAGGTTGGTCCCTGCCAACGCTGCGGTGAGGGCCGTGAGGGTCTTCTCGTGACCGGTCTGGGCGTCACTCAGCTTGCTGTCGCCCTACGCGCCGGCGATGTAGCTCGGCAGACGGTACTGGCGTGCGAGCTGGGCCACGCCGGCGCTGATCAGGGCGCACTCGGGTGAGCCGACCGAGGCGGCCGCGAGCCTCAGGTCCATGGCCGTCGTGGATGAGCCGTACAGGACCGGGGCGCCGGGCTCGGTGAGTTGCGCCAGGGTGATGCCGGCGAGCACCTCGGCGTTGTGGGTGACCAGCGTACCGGCGAGCGTCACGGGGCTCGAGCCGCCCGCCATCGCCATGCTGAGCACCGTGTTGGGCAGGCCCGCGCGCGCCGCCGCGATGACGATCTCGCAGAACTCGCGCACCAGCTTGAGCGGGCTCACCGGACAGGTGCCGAACAGCAGGATGGGACGGGCCCGCAGCTCGTCCTCGCCGCCCATCGCCGCCGCCGCCATGGCGACGGTGGCGCGGACCGCGGCGCCGTCCTGTGGTCCCGTCGACACGGGCTTGGTGCAGTTGAGCAGCGCGGCTTCGTAGTTGTGGATGGTGGCGGTCTCCGGCGGGCAGTCGCCCGCCCCCACGGCCATCTCGAACACGTCGACGCTCTCGAGGGCGTCGGCCACCCGCGCCGCGTCGGCGATGTCGGCCTTGACGGACGGGCGATGCTCGCCGGTGCGGGCGTCGTTGACCATCGTGCCCTCGCCGAAGTTGCAGAAGCCGACGCGGCCCGGGCTGAGCACCACGTCGTACCGGGGGTCCCGGCCGGCGAGGAAGATCTGGCTCGGTGCCCCGGCGACGGCGTCCTCCACCAGGTGGCCGGGGATGCGCACGATGCGCGTCTCCCGGTCGACGCGGCATCCGCCGTCACTGAAGATGTCGAGGGCCTCGTCGTCCTCGACGAAGATGCCGGTGCGCTCCAGGACCTCCAGGGTCGCATGGTGGATGTCCGCGACCTCGCTCGCCGTGAACACGTCGAGGTTGAGGGCGCCGCGACGGTCGCCGGCCTGCAGGCTGCGCTTCAGGATGACCGCCTCCGTTTCGATTGCAGGACTTGAACATCCGGTCAAAGTGAACGCTACCTTCCGACGGCTGGGAGCGCAAGCGACACAGCTTCTGCGGGCGTCGCCGGGCGCGCGTCAACGGTGGGCGTCATCGCCGTCGCGCCGGGGCGGTGGCTCGCCCTCGGCGTGAGCGGCTCCGGCCTCCAGGAAGGTGCGGACGAGGCGCTCCCACAGCCGGTAGGCGGCGCGAAGGTCGAACCCGGGGTCGGCGGCGTGTTGCAGGGCGAGTCCGTCGGTGACGGCCACGGTCAGCGCGCACAGGTCGTCCAGCTCAGGAGGCGCCGCCGGGTCTCCGGGGGCCATGGCCCAGGCGTCGAGGTCGCGGTACCAGCGGTACAGCGTCGCCAGGCGTGGTCGCAGATCCTCGTCGCGCAGTATGTGCGGGACGAGATCGAGGAAGACACGATATGCGGCCACGTCGCTGGAGATGATGCGGTGCGAGTCGATCAGGCGTCGCACGCGCCGTGCGCCGCCCGGCAGGCGCAGGATCTCGTTGGCCAGCGCCTTGTTGGCGTCGTGCGCGACGGAGTCGACGAGGGCGGTGATCAGGCCCGCCTTGTTCCCGAAGTGGTAGGCGATGAGCGCCTTGTTCTCGTTCGCCTCGGCGGCGACGGCGTCGAACGTGACCCCGGAGAACCCGTCGCGGGCGAGCACACGGCGGGCGGCCTCCAGGATGCGGCGCGCGGTAGGGCTGAGATCCGAGAGGGGGTCGCCTCCCGGGAAGCTGTACGGCAGATCCAGAGCGACCTCCATGCCGAGCGGCCGCTGCGACCATACACCGATGGGGCGGTGGCGCGCGGCTTGATTGCCCCCGGCGTCTTGATATGCTGGCGCGGAGTTTATCAAATGATCAAATAGAGGGGGAGAGGTTGGAAGAGAGGATCCCGACGCGCCTGGGCGACGGCTCCTACGCGGAGCTGACCCGGAGCGAGATCCGTGCGGACGTCGAGGCGGGCAACGAGGCGGCGGTCCGGCGGGCCAAGGTGGCGCCCCTCGATGAGGCGGAGATCGACCACCTCACGGACATCTACGCCTCGCCGTCCCGGTTCACCGCCGTCGACATCGGGCGCGAGGTGGTGCTCTCCTACGACGGCTGCGGCAGCCAGTGCATCGGCACGCGCGTCAACGACCTGCAGTCGTACGAGCAGATGCTCGGCGCCGACCTCGTCGAGCTGTGGCACATGGACTACTGCTACAAGGCGGTCCGCACCGTGCTGCCCCACGAGCAGGGGGCGATGAAGGCCGCCCAGGCCGTGCTCACGGCGCCGGTGCAGTACGGGGCCATGCCGGACCTCGGGCGCTACACGCGACCGAACGGCCCCTGCCCCAACTGGTCGGAGCTCATGCCGCTGGGCCGCATCGACGAGGCGCGCGCCGCCCAGGAGGAGGCCGTCGAGCACCTCGTGCGCGACATCGTGCTCGTCTGCCAGGGAATGGCCGCCGCCGGCGCCGACGGGTTCGACTTCGACACCTCCGGCGCCGCCGGCGACGCGGACCTCCTGGCGGCGCTCACGGCCGCCGAGACGCTGCGGGCCGAGTTCCCCGACCTGGGCATCGAGATCGGGATGGCGAGCGAGTGCACGCTGGGCATGCACGGCCAGCTCGAGTACAGGGGCACGCGCCTGGCCGGCATGTGGCCGCACGACCAGGTGAAGGCGGCCGCGCAAGCGGGCGCCCACATCTGGGGCCCTGCGGTCAACATCAACACGGGCAAGACCTGCGCCTGGAACGCGGCGCGCACGGTGGCCCTGCTGCGCCGTGCATGCGAGGAGGCCGAGATCGCGGTGCACCCCAACGTCGGGATGGGGGTCTGCGGCGTACCCATGACCCTGCGCGCGCCGGTGGACGCCGTGTGCCGCGCGTCGCGGGCGCTGGTCGACCTCCTGCGGATCGACGGTTTGTAGGTCGGCCTCGGCGACCCGCTCGGCATGGGTTGCACGCACGCTCTCGCCTCGGGCATGGGCGGGATGCGGACCGCCGGAGATCTGGTGGCCCGCATGCAGATGGCCCGGGGGATGCGTCTCGACGCTGCCAAGAAGCACGTGGCCGGGCGCCTGGGGGTGAGCGAGCGCGACCTCGCCGACCCGACGGTGATGTGGGAGGTCCGGGCCGAGTTCGGCCTCGGTCGGTTCGACGACCAGGACACCACCTTCCCGGGGGAGGCGGCGGCCATGGCGGCCAAGTTCCGCATCTCGGAGGTGCTGGACGTGCCGATCAACTCGGCGGAGCAGTTCGCCCGGCAGGCGGGCCTGCGCTGAGCCGCCCGGCGGCGATGCCACGGCCCTCGCACTGACGAACGAGAACGAAGGAGTGTCATGATCCCACGAGTCAGCCTGCTGGATGAGGCGAGCAGACAGGTCATCCACGAGCGCAGCCTGCAGGTGATGGAGCGTACCGGGGTGCGCTTCGCCAGCGGCGAGGCGCTGCGGGTGCTCCGCGATGCCGGCTGCGCCGTCGACGAGGAGACGCAGGTCGCGCGCATCCCGCGGCGATTGGTGGAGGAGGGCATCGCCGCCGCCCCCAAGACCATCCTGCTGGCGGGACGCGACCCGGCCCGGGACGTGCTCCTCGACCACACGCGGACCTACGCGACGCTGGACGGTATCGGGGCCTACACCCTGGACTACACGACGCACGAGCGTCGCCTCTCCACCGCCGCGGACCTGGCGGAGGCGGTGCGCGTCGGCGACGCCCTCGACGAGGTCGGGGTCGCCTGGTACATCGTCAACCCCACGGACGAGCAGCCCAAGCTCGAGATCCTGCGGGGCGTCGAGACGATGCTGCGCAGCACCGGCAAGCACGTGCAGGCCGAGGTGCTGCATCCCGACGAGGTGCCCTTCGTCATGGAGATGCTGGCCGTCGCCTCCGACGACGGCCGTTGGGACCGGGAGCGCCCCATCTTCTCCGTGGTGTACTGCCCCGTGGCGCCTCTCCAGCATGAGCAGGACAGCCTGGAGGCGGCCATGCTGCTCGCCCGCGAGCGCGTGCCCATGACGGTGTTCAGCCTGGCGCTCTCCGGTGCCACCGCACCGGTGACGCTGGCCGGTACCATCGTGCAGACCAACTGCGACGTGCTCAGCGCCTTCGTCCTCTTCCAGCTGATCGAGCCGGGGTGCCCGCTCATCTACGTGGGCGACTCGGCGATCATGGACATGCGCTCGGCCACGTACGCCACGGCCGGGCCTGAGGCGGTGCTGATCAACCTCGGCCTGACCGAGATGGGCAAGCACTACGGTCTCCCGGTGCTCACCACCGGCTTCACCTCGGACGCCAAAGAGCTCTGCATGCAGTCAGGGCTGGACGGCGGCCTGATGGCCGCCATGGCGCACCTCAACGGGGCCGACCTCGTGACCGGCATGGGGATGCTGGACTCGGCGCAGATGCTCTACCTGCCCAAGCTCATCCTGGACGCGGAGGTGATGCGGGAGTGCCGGAGGCTCATGCAGGGCGTCGACCTGGACGAGGAGCATCTCCTGACGGACCTGATCGACGAGATAGGCCCCGGCGGCCATTACCTCAAGGCGAAGGTGACCAAGACCATGCTCCGCGCCGGGGAGCACTGGCAGCCGAGCATCTTCACCCGCGGTGCGTACGAGGCGTGGGTGAGTGCGCCGGTGAGCGAGTACGACCGGGCGGTCGGCATTCTGGAGGACATCCTCGCCGGCCATCGGCCCAAGGCGCTGCCCTCCGGCGCCGAGGAGAAGATCTCCGCGATCCTCGCCGCCGCCGCCGAGGAGCTGCCCGAGCGTTGAAACAGGCGCGCCCCGGCCGCCCGCGGCGGGGCGCCGCCCTCCCGGTCGCGCTGCGTCCGGACCGACCGGCGCAGCCGAGCCGGGCGGCGGTGTGCCGCGGGTCCGCCGACCTATATACTCTGCACGTCCGTCCCGGGTATTCGTCGTGGAGGTTGTCCAATGCT
>JAAYBE010000223.1 GCA_012719015.1 Actinomycetota bacterium | reverse complement strand
GCCTCCGCGAGCGCCATGAGCATGGCGCGGCCCTGCGCCTCGCCGGTCTCGTCCGGCAGCGTCATGTGGAAGGAGTCGCTGCTCATGCCGCTGCCCGCCAGCTCGGCGTAGATGCGGGCGCCGCGAGCGAGGGCGTGCTGAAGCTCTTCGAGCACCAGCACGCCGGCGCCCTCGCCGATGACGAACCCGTCCCGCTTCAGGTCGAACGGTTTGGAGGCGCCCTGCGGGTCGTCGTTGTCCGTGCTGAGCGCGCGGGCGGCGGCGAACCCCGACACGCCCACCGGGCTGATCGGCGCCTCGCTGCCGCCGGCGAACATGGCGTCGGCCACGTCGTCGCGGATGAGCCGCGCCGCGTACCCGATGGCGTCGGACGCCGCGGCGCACGCGGTACAGGTGGTACTCAGCGGGCCTTTGGTGCCCAGCTCGAGGGAGACGTGCGCCGCGCCCATGTTCGGGATCATCATCGGGACGAGCAGCGGGTTCGTGCGGTCCGGCCCCTGGTGCAGGAGCTTGTCCGTCTCCACATGCAACGTCTGCAGTCCGCCGACCCCGCTGGCCATGACGGCGCCGACGCGCTCGGCCTCGGCCGAGGGCATGAGCCCGGCGTCGTCGTTCGCCATGATCGCCGCCGCGACCGCGTAGTGGCTGAAGAGATCCAGACGGCGGGCCTTGCGTTTGTCGATGAAGTCCGTGACGTCGAAGTCCTGGACCTCGGCGGCGATGCGGACCCGGTAGTCGGTGGTGTCGAACCTCGTGATCTCGCCGACGCCCGACTCGCCGGAGACGAGGCGACGCCAGAAGGTGTCCACGTCGTTGCCGATCGGGGAGACGACCCCGAGACCCGTGACGACGACTCTGCGCTGGTGTGTCATTCGACCCCCGGCCGAGTCAGATCCCGAGGCCGCCGTCGACCGGCAGGGTGACGCCGGTGATGAACCTCGCCGCCGGGGACGCGAGGAAGACCACGGCCGCGGCCACGTCGTCGGTGGTGCCGATGACCCTGAGTGGGGTGTTGTCCACGATCAGCTGCCTCGCCTCTTCAGGAAGCGCCTGCGTCATGGGCGTGTCGATGTACCCGGGCGCGATGGCGTTGACCCGCACGCCGCGCGCGCCGAGCTCTTTGGCCAGCGACTTGGTGAGGCCGATGACGCCCGCCTTGGCCGCCGCGTAGTTGGCCTGGCCTGCGTTGCCGCGACGACCCACCACGCTCGAGAGGTTGATGATACAGCCCCTGCGACGCCGGAACATCCGGCGCGCCCCCGCCTTGCTCACCAGGAAGGTGCCGCGCAGGTGCGTGGCGATCACCGCGTCGAAGTCCGCAGGGTCCATCATCATGGTCACGTTGTCGCGCGTGATGCCGGCGTTGTTGACGACCACCGAGAGAGGACCGAGCTCCTTCTCGACCCTCTCGACCATGCCGTTCACCTGCTCCTCGTCGGAGACGTCCGCCATGACGACGAGCGCCCTGCGTCCGAGCGCCTCGACCTCGGCAGCGACGGCCGCACAGGCCTCCTCATCGGCGAAGTCGTTGACGGCCACGTCGGCGCCGGCGCCGGCCAGCGCCAGCGCGATGCCGCGGCCGATGCCGCGGCCGGCGCCGGTGACGAGCGCGACGGCGCCGGTCAGGTCGAGCTTGCCGCCGAACGAGGCGCCCTCGGGGCCACGACCGTCGACCTCGCTGTGTGCGCTGCTCACATGACCTCCAGATAGCGGCCGTCGTCGCGCACCGCCTGCAACGTCTCCCTGTCGGAGACGCGTGCCGTCTGCGCCCGCGGCTCGATGCGTTTGACCAGGCCGGTGAGCACGCCGCCCGGACCGACCTCCAGGAAAGAATCATATCCCTGCTCGTACAGGGTCTTCACCGATTGACGGAAACGCACCGGCGAGACGAGCTGCGTCTGCAGCAGGCGATCGAAGCCGGTCGCCTCGTAGCGCACGGTGCAGCCGGAGAAGAACGCCGGGTCCGGCGTGCACCACTCGACACGCTCGAACTCCTCGCGCAGAGGCTCGAGTGCGGACTCGATCAACGGCGAGTGGAAGGCGCCGCTGACCGGCAGACGGACGACCCGTTTCGCTCCGGCGGCGCGCGCCCTCTCGGAGAGCGTCTCGAGCGCCGGCCCGGTACCGCTGACGACCACCTGGCCCGGGCTGTTGAAGTTCGCCGGCCATACACCGTCCACGCCGTCGCAGAGCTCCTCCACGACCGGGTCGTCCAGGCCCAGCACGGCGGCCATCCCGCCGGGGTTGGCCTCGGCGGCGCGCAGCATCTCCTGCCCGCGCCGCCGCACCACGCGCAGGGCGTCCTCGAACGCCACCGCCCCGGTCGCCACCAGCGCCGTGAACTCGCCCAGACTGTGGCCGATGGCGACGTCGAAGCGCAGGCCGTCGCGCTCCAGGATGCGGAACATCCCGACCGACGCAGCCAGCAGTGTGGGTTGCGTGAGGTCGGTGCGACTGAGGCGCTCCATCGGACCCTCGCTGCAGAGGCCCTGCAGGTCGAAGCCGAGCACCTCGGACGCCTCGGCGTAGGTCGCGCGCATGGTGGAATCGGCGGCGACGAGGTCGCAGCCCATGCCGACCGCCTGCGACCCCTGGCCGGGGAACATGAGGACGAGGTTCTTCACGGGATCGGGCTACAGCTCCCACCTGGTCAGACACGAGCCCCAGGTGAGCCCGGCGCCGAAGCCGGCCATGAGCAGTGTGTCGCCCTTCTTCAGGCGTCCGGTCTGACCGGCCTCGTGCAGGCAGATCGGGATCGAAGCGCACGACGTGTTGCCGTAGCGGTCGAGGTTCGCGAACACCTGGGCGTCGGTCATCCCCAGGCGTCGCGAGGCCGACTCGATGATGCGGATGTTCGCCTGGTGCGGAACGAACAGGTCGATGTCGTCCACACCGATCCCGGCGTCGGCGATCACCTTGCGACAGGAGTCCACCACCGTCCGTGTGGCGAACTTGAACACCTCGCTGCCGGTCATGTGCATGGCGTGGTCTCGCCGGCGGACGGTGTCGAAGCCGGCCGGCATGCGGCTGCCGCCGGCCGGGACCAGGAGGCTCTGGGCGCCGCGGCCGTCGTTCCCCAGGTCGAAGCTGAAGATGCAGCCGTTGTCGCAGGGCTGCACCAGGACGGCCCCGGCGCCGTCACCGAAGAGGACGCAGGTGCTGCGGTCCTCCCAGTCGACCATCTTGCTGAGCACCTCGGCGCCGATCACGAGGACGTTCTGGTAGATGTTGGCCGAGATGAAGGCCGTGGCGACGGCGAGACCGTAGACGAACCCGGTGCACCCGGCCTGGATGTCGAAGGCGCCCGCCCTGACGGCACCGATCCTGTCGGCGACGATGGACGCCGTGGCCGGCATGATGTGGTCGGGGGAGATGGTGGTGACGATGACGAGGTCGAGCTCCTCGGCCGCCAGTCCGCCGGACTCGAGACAGCGACGGGCGGCCACCTCGCCGAGGTCGCTCGCCGCCTCGTCCACACGCGCGATGCGACGCTCGCGGATGCCGGTGCGCGTGGTGATCCATTCGTCCGAGGTGTCCAGGAACTCGCCTATCTCGTCGTTGGTGAGCACCCGCTCGGGGACGTGGATGCCGAGCGCGCTGATGCGGGCGCCGCGCACGAGGCCGCGGCGGAGGCCGATCACAGCTTCGTCTCCCCGGCCGCGACGGCGGCGGCGTCGACGACGGCGAACATGAGCTCGCCGCGACAGGCCGGCTGTCCCTCGACCGTCGCCTTGACCTTGGCGCGGCCCACCGGGCCGTGCACGGCGACGATCTCGGCCTCGAGCCTGAGGGTGTCGCCGGGCCTACAGACGCGCTTGAAGCGCACCTTGTCGATGCCGGCGAACAGACCAATCTTCCCGCCCGTCGGGCCGGCTCCGCCCTCCGGCGACGCACCTTCTTCAACCGTCTCCGGCCCGGCGCTCGCGGCCGCGATGGCGGCCGTCTGCGCGAGCGCCTCGACGATGAGCACGCCCGGCATGACCGGGGTACCGGGGAAGTGGCCGGCGAACCACCAGTCGTCGTCGCGCAGCCTGCGGACGGCGGTGCAGCGCACGCCGGGCTCGCCGTCGACGACCTCGTCCACGAGAAGGAACGGGGGGCGGTGCGGCAGCAGTCCGAGCACCTGCTCGCGCGTGAGCCTCACAGGGACTTCAGCTCCCGGAGCCGGCGCAGACGGCGGCGCTGGAGCTCGGCGGCCAGCGCCGCCGCAGCGATGCCGTAACCGATCACGTTCTTGACGGGGACCGTGCGGCCGCCCGGCAACGGCACGCGACCAAGGGCCTCGTCCAGCTGGTCCAGCGTGTCGGAGACCACGCGGCCGAACGGACGCCGTGAACCGGGGACAGGGTCGAGTGCCGCTCTCGCCAGGACGCGTTCCGCGAACCCGGGCGGCGGCGCCAGCTCGGCTTCACCCCAGGCGGCCATGGCAGCACGTACCTCGCTGATCCGGGCGAGCTCGGCGGCGCAGTCGGGGCAGAAGCTCAGGTGCCCCTGCAGCTCGGCCACCTCGAGGTACCCGAGCTCGCCGTCCACGAACTGGTTGAGACGCGAGCAGAAGTAGCTGCAGTCCATCACGCCTCCCGCTCGGCCTGCAGGCGCAGGCGCAAGGATGCCCGTCCGCGGTGCACCATGACCTTGACGGTGCCGAGCGGCCGGGCCGTGAGGTCGGCGATCTCCTGATACGGCAGTCCGTAGATGTCGCGCAGGACCGTCGGCACCCGGTAGTCGTCCGGCAGGTCGTGCAGCGCCGCGACGAGGGTGGAGCTGGAGATGCCGTCGCCGAGCGCCGGATCGTCGCCGGCCGTCTCCGGGACCTCGACCGGCTCGGGACGCCGACCCTCCCGACGCCGGTAGTCGACCGAGGCCGTGAGTGCGAGACGGAAGAGCCAGGTGCTGAAGGTCGCCTCGGCCCGGTACTGCGGCAGCTTGCGATAGCAGCGCAGAAAGGCCTCCTGCGCCGCGTCTTCGGCGTCGGTCTGGTTGCCGAGCACGTTGTAGGCCACCGAGTACACCATGCGCTGGTAGCGCTCCACGATCGTCCTGAACGCGTCCACGTCGCCCGCCGTCGCACGCTCCAGGTCGGCGGGCGTCGGATCAGGCAGCATGGCCCATTTATGTACGTTAGACGACGACATGCGGCAGGGAGTTACACTCGGAGTCAGGCGAGTTCACGGAGAACAATCAAGTGTACACCCGGCCGCCGGCCGGCTTCCCGGGCGCCGGCGGGCCCCGGAGCGCCCTCAGCCGGCGCGGCGCAACGACGCCCCGGCGGCGAGCATGAGCAGACGCGTGACCGCGAGCGCCGTGTGCCCGTGCGGGTCGTGGCCGGGGGCGAACTCGCAGACATCCATCCCGGCGAGGTCGCCACGACTCGCCACGGCACGGATCAGCGCCGCGGCCTGCCAGTACCAGAGCCCGCCCGGAGCAGGCCAGAGGGTGCCCGGGGCCGTGCTCGGGTCCAGCCCGTCGACGTCCAGGGTGATATAGACGCGATGAGCCGGGTCGAAGCGCGCCGCGAGGTCGTGCAGGAGCACGACGCCTCCCTCGTGGACCTCCTCGGCGCGGATCAGGATGTTGCCGGCGGCGCGGGCCGCGCGGACCTCGTCCTCGCGCGCACTGCCCACATCGCGCAGGCCCACCTGCACGATCGTGCGGACGTGTGGCAGCTCACGCAGACGACGGATCGGACTCGAGTATCCGTCGCGCAGGCCGGCGACCTCGTCGCGGAAGTCGAGGTGCGCGTCGATGTGCAGGATGTCGAGCGGCCGGTCGTCGGGCAGGCCGCGCACGACGACCGGCGGGGCAGAGTGGTCGCCCGCGACCACGAGCGGCACGGCTCCGGCGGTGACGAGGTCGCGGACGGCCGCGGTCCCCGCGGCGAGGTCGGCCGCCAGAGCCTCCGGCGTCCCGGCGAGCGCCACGTCGCCGCAGTCGAAGAACTCGGCCGAGACCCCGGCCGGGATGAGCGGCCCGTCGAGGTCGAAGTCGTAGTGGTGCTCGATCCCTCCCTGGGCGGCCGATGCGACCCGCACGGCGTCGGCCGTCGAGAGACCGGTATCCGGCGCACCCGACTCGTGACCGTACCGGACGTACAACGGCAGGCCGAGATAGGCGAAACGGGGGGTGTCGGCTGCGCCGGCCGCAGCCAGGTCCGCCGCCGCCCGGAACGGCGCACCCAGAAACGTCTGATGTGCAGGCTTCCGCATCATGCGATGCTGCCTGAACGACCGGCCCTGCGGCCCTGCCGCGCGGCGACGCAGCTCATATGCGGACGTCCGCGTCAGCCAGGGTCTCGGCGAGCAGCTCCTCGAGCCGCGCCTCCTGGTCGGCCGTGAGGCGGAACGGGCGCTCTGTGGCGAGCAGGTCCGCGAGGCGCGCGCGGACGCGCTCGCCGAGCGTGGTGGCCCCCTCCGCCGCCCAACGGTCATGCACGGCGTGGTCGAGCAGGGACGGCGTCCAGAACTCCCGGTGGTGACGCCGCGTGTACTTCGTCCCCAGGTGGCTGCCGCCGGGGCCGATTGTCCTGATCTCGTCCAGCGCCAGGCTGTAATCGTCCACCGGCACCTCGCGCATGAACTGGCGCGCGTAGCCGACGAGTTCGTCGCCCAGCACGATGGCCTCGTAGCTGCTCTGCAGGCCCGATTCGAGATAGCCGACGTCGTGCAGGAGGGTGGCTCGTGACAAGGACCCGTAGGCCATGCTCAGCGCCGCCTCGGCGGTCCACTGCTCGTCGAGCAGCTTGGAGTCGGACATGCCGGCGTAGGAGAAGCTCGGCAGCGCGTAATGCCGTGCGAGGTCGGCGGCGACCTGCTGGGCGAGAAGGGTGTCGGGCGTGCAGTAGGGGTCTGTCATCGTCCGCATGTCCATCGAGCCGGAGCCGATGCCGTAGACGAACGGAGCGCCTCTGTTGACGTGCTGGTGCAACACCAGGCCGGTCAGGGTCTCGGCGTTGCCCACCACCACCGCGCCGGCGATGCTGCGCGGCGCGGTGGCGCCCATGTTCGGCGCGGGCGCGTACACCAGGGGGATGAGCCGCTCGGCGCAGCCGATCACCTTGGTGAGCGCATCCGGGTCGTGCATGAGCGGCGGCGACGGCATGGCGTAGATCGCGAAGCTCTCCTTCTCGCCACAGAGCGTCGCCATCTCCTGGATGCGGGCGAGCACGGAGCCGTCGCGAGGCGCCACCAGCAGGGGCTTGCGCGTGCCGCGCAACATCGCCACGACCTGTACCAGGTCGTCGATCTCCCGCGGCGCGTCTTCCGGCAGGCCCATCGACATCACGAAGTCGATGTTCGGCAGCCGCTCACAGAGCGCCGCCATGCCCTCGACATCGGCGCGACGTGCGCGGCGCCGCTCGCCCGTCTCGAGATCGCGGACGTACAGCACGTCCGAGCCGGTGCCGTAGTAGACCTCCCCGTCACGCAGGACCAGCGCCCCGGTGTCTCCTCCGCGCGGCTTGAGCAGCCACTCACGCGGCGCGCTCGCGAGCGCCGCGTCGACGAGTCGCGAGGGGATGCGCACCCGCCGGCCGTCCACGGACGCGCCGGCGGCCCGGAAGAGCTCGAGCGCCGGCTCGTGACGGACCTCCACGCCGGTGTCCGCCAACACTGCAAGCGTGGCCTCGTGCAGACGCCGGCACTCGGCCTCATCCCAGACGGCGAGCCTGGCCTGACCCATGCGACCCCCCTCACGTCACGGTGCGGCGACGCGCTGCTTCCTCGCGCCGGAGCCGCGGAAAGCTGCGCTTCGCACACACTCATTGATTGCGACGTCAGCTTATTTCACGCTCGGATGGGAATGTCAAGCAGGTATGAACGAAGAGAACTCTTCACAAGTCGACGGGGACCGTGTACCATGCGCCAAGTACCCCGCCGAAGGAGGGCGTGTGAACGAGGAGCACCCGGGCCGCGAGGACGCTGTCGCCACCGGCGCCGCCGTCTTCCCGCCGATCGGCGACGAGCGGGCGTGCCTGCACTGGCTGTGGACCACTCTGTACGCCCCCGATGGGGTAAGCACCGTGTGCAGACACTGCCGCACGATGCGGCGCTTCCACCGCGTCACCAGGCGTCGCGCCTACGCCTGCGACCACTGTGGCGCCCAGGTCTACCCCACGGCGGGCACGTTCATGCAAGGATCCGCCCTCCGCATCGCCACCTGGTTCGCCGCCTGGCGCCTCATGGACGTCGACCCCGACGTGGCGCCGCGGACTCTCTCCGCAGTCCTGAACGTGAGCTACAAGACGGCGCTGCGCATGAAGAGGAGGCTCGAGGACGCGCTCGCCCCGGGTAGCGCCGACGCCGACCTGCTGGAGCGGCTGCGCCGGGAGGCAGGGAGTCCGGGGGCGGCCGACGGGGCGCCGGCCCGGGACCGCTCGTCCCGCGCCCGGGAGAACATCCGTGCAGCGGCCTGCCGCGCCTTCGCGACCCACGGTCCTTCGGCCACGAGGATCTCCGACATCGCACGCGAGGCCGGCGTCTCCAGCGCGATCATCCACTATTACTACAAGTCCAAGGACGAGGTGCTCCTGGCCGCCCTGCAATGGGCCAACGAGCACACCAGCAGAGCTCTGCACGAGTTGCGCGAGGAGACCGCGGACCCGGTGGAACTGCTGCGCCGCACCATCGACTTCGCCATCCCTTCGGAGGGCATCCTGCGCGACGAGTACGTGCTGTGGATCGAGACCTGGGCCCGCGCCCGCAGGCACCCGAGGCTGCTGGCCGAATGCGCGGCGATGTCCGACCGCTGGGCCGGGTTCTTCGAGCGGCTGGTGGAGGATGGGGCGGCGGCCGGAGCGTTCCGGCCTGTGGCTCCGGCCGCTGAGATCGCCCACCGGATGGTGGCGCTGTCCGACGGACTGAGCTTCCGCGCGGCGATCGGCTACACCAGCATGCAGGTGCAACGCGTGCGCGAG
>JAAYBE010000222.1 GCA_012719015.1 Actinomycetota bacterium | reverse complement strand
GGGCCTGTCACGACGACCACGCGCTCCGGCGAGACGCTGAGCGCCGCATCGACGACGTACGAGAGCATGGGGCGCCCGCAGACCTCGTGCAGCACCTTGGGCACATCCGACTTCATGCGCGTGCCGAGACCCGCCGCCAGGATGACGACGGCGAGCGGCGGGCGCTGGGTGTCTGTCGCGCTCATCTGATCCACCTCGAGGATGACGTCGGCGGTCCGGCTCCGCCGGCATCCGCCACAGTCGGTACTGGCTGGGGCGGGAGGATTCGAACCTCCGGATGCCGGGACCAAAACCCGGTGCCTTACCACTTGGCTACGCCCCAGCGCCCGGCGGCCGCGGCGCCGCGAGGCGGCCGGCCGCGCGCCGTGAAGCGGCAGGTTAATGTATCACGCACCCGCGGCGGCCGGCTGCAGGTCGGTCACGTACCAGGCGCGGGCGGGGGCGACGGCCTCCCGCGCCGTCAGCGCCGCGGTCTCGGAGGCGAAGACCCCGAAGCAGGCGGCGCCGCTGCCGGTCATGGCCGCGGCGAGCGCTCCGGCACGCCGGAGACGCTCGACGAGGCCGCCGACCTCCGGCGTGCGCGCCGTCACGCTCGCCTCCAGATCGTTGGTCACGAGCGCGGCCACGTCCTCGACCGTCGCGGCGGCCCGAGCTCTCGCCGAGAGCAGCCGGGCCCTGGGCGAGAACTCCCGGAGCGTCACTTCCACGTCCTCGTCGCGCCAGCGGTAGACGGCGGCGGTGCTGAGTGCGATGTCCGGCATGGCGACCACGATGTGCAGCGCCGGCAGCGCGACGTCCTTGAGCACCTGGCCCCGCCCCATGGCGAGCTGTGGCCCGGGCCAGAGGAAGAAGGGCACGTCGCTGCCGACCGTCGCGGCCGCCTCGTAGCGCAGGCGCGGGGGCAGCTCGAGACCGAACAGGCGTTCGAGCGCGACCAGGGTCGCCGCGGCGTCCGAGCTGCCGCCGCCCAGGCCGGCGCCGGCGGGCACCCGCTTCTCGATCGTCACGCGGACCGGGAACGCCCGGTCGAGACGCTGCTCGAGCTCGCGGACCATCCTGGCGGCCAGATTGTCGAGCCCGGGGGCGACGCCGCAGACGACCTCCAGCCCACTGTCGGGCGTCAGCTCCACGGTCACCAGGTCGGCGAGCGAGACCGGCAGCATGAGCGAGGCGATCTCGTGGAAGCCGTCCGGCCGCACCGGTCCCACCAGCAGGGCGAGGTTCAGCTTGGCCGGAGCTCCGACCCGCACACGACCCCCTTCGCGCACCACGTCCGTGCTCATGGCGTCGTTCTCCCGGCGTCCGTCCGCCGGCCTCTCTGCCCGGTGCCGTTCACGCCGGCGGCTCCGCGCCGAGCGCCGCCGCGAAGGCGCGCCACTGCGGCGGCGTGAGCTCCTCCGGTCGCGCCGCCTCGCGCAGCCCGAGCTCCCGCAGCGCGGCGCGCACGCCGTCGCGGGTCAGCGTGCGGCCGGCGTGAGCCGCCCCGCCGAGCGAGTTGGCGAGCGTCTTGCGGCGCTGGCCGAAGGCCAGCCGCACCAGATGCGCCACGGCGACGTACTCGCCCGCGCCGGGCGCCTCGGGGGGGTCGCGCCGTACGAAGGTGACGAAGCTCGACTCCACGCGCGGACGCGGCCGGAACGCCGAGGCCGGCACCGGCCGCACCTTCTCGAGGCGGCAGGCGAGCTGCGTGAGCACCGACACCGCCGCGTAGGCTTTGGTCGAGGGCGTCGCGAACAGGCGCTCGCCGAGCTCCCGTTGCACCATCACGGCCCAGCGGCGCACCGACGGCAACCTGGCGACGGTGGTCATGATGAGCGGGATGGCGATGTTGTAGGCGAGGTTGGCGACCACCGCCGTCGGCGGCGGATCGAGCACCGTGAGGTCGGCCTTCAGGGCGTCGCCCGCGTGCAGGACGAGGCGCGGCTCGGCGGCGGCCAACTCCTCGAGCCGCGGGAGCCAGCGGCGGTCGATCTCGAAGGCGTGCACGAGTCGCGCGCGCTCCAGGACGGGCCGCGTGAGCAGGCCTCCCGCCGCTCCCACCTCCAGGACCACGTCGGTCGCCTCCACCCTCGCCTGGTCGACGATGGCCTGCAGCACGTTCCTGTCGACCAGGTGGTTCTGGCCGTACCGCCGCAGCGCCTGCGGCCTCGGCGGCCGGCCGCGGTCACCGGTCGGGCGACCGCCACCCTGCGCATGGGCCCGGTCGCCGGCCGCGTTCATCTCACCCCGCGTCCGTCAGGCCGAAGACACGCCGTGCATTGGCGGTCGTGAGCGTGGCGAGCTCGCCCGCCGTCACGCCGCGGACCTCGGCCAGCAGCGCGGCGGTGTGGGCGACCCAGGCCGGCACGTTGCTGTTGCCGCGGTGCGGGATCGGCGTGAGGAACGGCGCGTCGGTCTCGACGAGCAGGCGGTCCTCGCGTACGCGCGCCGCCGCCTCGCGCAGTCCGGCGGCGTTCTTGTAGGTGACGTTGCCGGCGAAGCTGGCGTAGTAGCCGCGCTCGTTGCACTCGTCCACGTACTCCGGCAGCGAGAAACAGTGCATGACCACGGTGAGGTCGTCCGCCTCCGCAGCGAGCTGGGCCATGGCCTCGTCCCCGGCTTCGCGCACATGCACCACGAGCGGCAGGCTGACGCGCCGCGCGAGCGCGATCTGCGCACTGAACGCGGCGCGCTGCGCGTCCCGCGGCGAGAGGTCGCGGTAGAAGTCCAGCCCGACCTCACCGACCGCGACCACCCTCGGCCGCGCGGCGAGCGCCTCGAACTCCACGAGGGTCGCGTCGTCCAGCCGATGGGCGTCGTGCGGATGCAGGCCGACGGTGGCGTACACACCCGGCAGCGCCTCAGAGAGGTCCGCCGCGCCGCGCGACGACTCACGATCGATGCCTATGGTGACGATCTGTTGCACACCGGCGGCGCGGGCCTCGGCCACGGCGGCGGCCGGGTCGGCGATCATCTCGAGGTGGCAATGGGAGTCGACCAGCGTCACGGGCGGCTTCATCGGTGTCGCTCAGACGCCGGGGCGGACCGTGCGGTCACGCCGGCGCCTCAATCCTCGAGTTCGAGCCGCGGGAACAGCGGCGGGCCCACGACCACCGGCGCCGGCTCGAGCTCCGACCAGCGCGCCCTGTCGAGCAGCAGGTCGGCGTCGCCGAACCGCTGGCCGAGGCGGCCGAGGATCTCGACCGCCGTGAGCGGGACGACCGGGTACACCGCCAGCGCCACGAGGCGCAGGCCGGCCGCCAGCCCGTTGAGCACCGCGTCCAGGCGGCCCGCCTGCGCCTCGTCCTTGGCCAACTTCCACGGCGCCTCCTCCTCCACCAGCCGGTTGAGGCGCCGCACGTACTCCCAGATCGTGTCCAGCGCGCCGGTCACGTTGAGCTCGCCGAACAACTCGGTCGCGCGGGCGACCATCGTCTCGCCCTCCTCACCCACCGCAGCCAGACTCTCACCCTCAGGTCCAGCCTGAGGGACCTCCCCGCCGCGGTACTTCCCAATCATGCTCACCGTGCGGCTGAGCAGGTTGCCCAGCTCATTCGCAAGCTCGTTGTTGTAGCGGGCGTAGAGGCCTTCGAGACTGACGTCGCCGTCCTGCCCCAGCGTGACCTCGCGCATGAGGTAGTAGCGCAGCGGCTCGGCCCCGACCTCCTCGATCACCGCGAAGGGGT